>NZ_JBFBBQ010000005.1:0-216490 GCF_040682775.1 Amycolatopsis sp. NPDC051106
CCCGGGCCCGGGAACGCCGAAGGGCCCCGCACCTGCCGGTGCGGGGCCCTTCCGGTCGTAGTACTGCTACTTCTTCTTGGCGGCCGACGTGCGCTTGGCCGGAACCTTGGCGGCGGCGGGCTTCTTCGCCGCGGCGGTCTTCGTGGCGGCCGGCTTGGCGGCGGCCTTCGCCCGCGTGGTGGTGGCCTTCGCGGTGGTGGCCTTGGCCGCGGCGGTCTTCGCCGCGGCGGTCTTCGGGGCCGCCTTGGTGGCGGTGGCCTTCGCGGCCGGCTTCGCCGCGGTGGCACGGGTCCGGGACGTGGTGGCCGGCTTGGCCGCGGCGGCCCGCGTGGTGGTGCGGGTCGTGGTCGCCTTGGCCGGAGCGGCGGCGGCAGCGGTCTTCGTGGCGGTCGCGCGGGCCGCGGTGGCGCGCTTGACCGGGGTGGCCTTGGGCAGCTTCTTGGAGCCGGAGATGACGTCCTTGAAGGTGGTGCCGGCGCGGAACGCGGGCACGTTGGTCTTCTTGACCTTCACGGCCTCACCGGTGCGCGGGTTGCGAGCGGTACGCGCCGCGCGGGCCCGCTTCTCGAACACACCGAAGCCGGTGATGTTGACCTTTTCGCCCTTGTTGACCGTCCGGATGATGATGTCCACGAGACCGTCGACGGCCTGCGCAGCCACCTTCTTGTCGTCGCCCAGGCGCTCCGACAGCGCCTCGATCAGCTGGGCCTTGTTCGTCATTCCAGTCCTCCATAGTGGAACCAACAGTCAGGCCCATCTCGGCCGACGTCACACAGAGTATTACCAGGACGGCCGAAAATCCAAACAGGGGTGGCCGAAACTTCGTTGTGTCGCCGAAGAAGTCCGGGCTCGACGTCGCCGGCCTCAACCCTCCCCATTCGGCACGATCAGTCAATGATCGGGCGCTGACCTGCGCACTTGCCGGGAAAATGAGCGGCATGTCCATATAGGACAGGGCCGGGACGGGCTTTCCAGTCGCTCAGTTGTTCGACCATGACGACGCGAAAAACCCAAGCGGCTCAACGGAGAACCTCGCTGCTCGGCCGGCGCCGATCCGCGCACCCCTCGTCGACCGGCTTGGCGTGAGGCCGCGAGCAGAGCCGGCGCGGCTGCGTCAGCCGGTCCGGCGGACGATCGCGGCCGGCCGAAGAGCCACGCTCGACGAAGCCACGCCGTTCCCGCACCGCCGGCCGGCAGCCGTCCCAAGTGGACTTCACCGACCTGACCCGGGGCGGTCGAGATGCCGGGCGCCGGCACGCCGAAGCGCGCCGCCCGGTGCGCGACGCTGCCCGGCGGGGGCGGTCCGGACCCGGGCGGTCAGGCGGGCACCGGCTCGGACGGCGACCCGGTCCCGGACGGCACGTTCCGCGCCGTCGAACCCGGCGGGCACGGGGTGGCTTCGACGGCCGTCCACCGGGCCGCCGCCCTCCTGGTGACCGGCGGCGACCTCGTCCCCGCTGACGCGGCGACGTGCCCGGCGCGCGGGCATCTCCCGGCGGATCGGCAGGTCCTCCCTACCGTCCGGATAGGACGTTCCGCCGGCCGGCCGGATCGTCGTGCTGGTGGTGAATACCGGTTCGACCGGCGCGCCCGACAATTCTCCGAGGCGGGTTCCCTGTTTCCGATACTGGCGAGGAGATATCTCCCCAAACCGACCGGTATGGATATACTCCGCGGGGGAGCGGCACATTCGTGCGCTCGGTCACCGCCACCGGTTTACTGGTATATACCGTTTCAAGGAGCAGGAATGGCCCAGAAGGTCCTCGTCGAGATGCTCGACGACATCGACGGAACGCCCGCCGCCCACACCGTCCCGTTCACCCTCGACGGCGTCATGTACGAGATCGACCTCTCCGACGAAAACGCCGCCGCCCTGCGCGACGAACTCGCCCGCTACATCGCCGCCGGCCGCCGCACCGGCGGGCGCAAGGTCCGCGTCGCGACCGGCCAGTCGACGACGACCAGCACGAGTGACCGCGAGCGCAACCAGCAGATCCGCGCCTGGGCGAACGCGAACGGCTACGAGGTCTCCGAGCGCGGCCGGCTGTCGTCCGAGGTGATCGCCGCGTTCGAAGCCGCTCAGGCCGCCGAGGCCGCGGCGCCGGCACCGGCCGCGCGCAAGCGTGCCCCGCGCAAGAAGGTCGCCGCCGTCAAGAAGTAGCCATGGTGACGGCAGATCACTGGGGAGAGATCACCGCGGTCGTTCCGTCGGCCCGTCGGCGGCGAAGAAACCCACCTTCGTCGCCGACGGCTGCTTCTCCGCCCGTCCGGCCGGACGAGCCCCTGAACCGCACCACCATCGTCCACCGGCCCCGAGGCACCCGAGGCGTCCCTGCCGGGCTTCTCGCCCGAGTGAAGCCCCTTGAGCCGCGAGTGGGATCTTCGTCTTCCAGCGCACCAAAAAGCCCGCCTGACCTGGGTCAGACGGGCTTGGGTGGTAACTGCTGGTACCCCCGATGGGATTCGAACCCACGCTACCGGCGTGAGAGGCCGGCGTCCTAGGCCGCTAGACGACGGGGGCTTAGGATCTTCCCTGGTTTCCCAAGGGCTTTTCAGTTTTTCTTGCTGGAGAGAACTTACCAGAGGCGATTTCTCGCTCTGCAGGGGGGTTACTCTCCGCAGCTGGGGTACCAGGACTCGAACCTAGACTAACTGGACCAGAACCAGTCGTGCTGCCAATTACACCATACCCCAGTGAGGTACCCACCGACCCGATCAGGCCCGGCCGGTTCAGCACCGCACGAGGAGAAATACTAGAGCACGCCGTTCCGGACGGTGAACGCGGGGGTGCCACTTCCGCGCTGGGCGGGGACACCGATCGTCGCGTACTCCGAAACCAGCAGCTCAGGCAGCTCGGCCAGACCGGCCACCCGGTGGACGCCCTCGGGCACGCGCTCGCCGATGTCGTCGCGGTCGAGCCAGACCGCGCCGAGGCCGGCGTCGCGGGCGCCGATCGCGTCCGTGTCCAGTTTGTCGCCGACGTGAACGGCCTGGGCGGGTGCGCAGCCCAGGCCGAGGCAGACCGTGTGGAACATCACCGGATCGGGTTTGGCCACCCCGAGTTCCCCGGCGATGGCGACGTGGTCGAAGAACGGCGCCAGTCCCAGGTCGGCGATTTTCTTCCGCTGGTGACCACCCGACGCGTTGGTCACGGCGGCCAGCATCAGGCCGGCGGCGCGCAGCCATTCCAGGCAGTCGAGGACGTCGCCGAACAGCTGCCACGAATGGTCGAGCAGCTCTCTTCGGCGCCGTTCGAACGAGCTCACCTGCTCGTCGTCGGCGAGGATGCCGAGCTCCGCGAGGAAGCAGCCGGTGCGCCGCTGGTGCATCGTCGCGTAGTCGAGGTCGCCGGCGACGACGAGCGCGACGTGCTCTTCGGTGATCAGGTCCCACAACGGCCACAGGTCGCCCCGGCCGGTCAGGATGTGGAGGCTGCGGCGGATCGCGGCGGTGCAGTCGATCAGGGTGTCGTCGATGTCCAGGCACACCAGCCGCAGCTCCGGCGGCGCCCAAGGTTCGGACGCCGCCTCGGCGGGGACGGTTCGCGACGGGGTCCGGGGTGCCAGGGCGAAATCCACCCAGTGAGGCTAGGGCAACCGCAGCGTTCGCGACGCTGCCAAAGAGGTGATTGCCGCGCCCCCGTTCCGGCGCACCGGCTCTACTCCCAGTTGGCGAGCCGTCTTCCTTCGGTTATCCGACCAATGCGCGGCGAAGACGTCCCAACGAGACATCGCGGCCGAGCAGTTCCATCGATTCGTACAGCGGAGGGGAAACCGTCCGTCCGGTCACGGCGACCCGGACCGGCGCGAAAGCCTTGCGGGGCTTGAGACCCAGACCGTCCACAAGGGCGTCCTTGAGCGCCTGCTCGATGGCTTCGGTCTCCCACGACGGCAGCGCCTCGAGCGCGGCGACCGCCGCGGCGAGCACCGGCTGCGCGGCTTCGCCGAGGTTCTTCGCCGCGGCGTCCTCCTCGGGCGCGAACGCGTCTTCCGCAACGAAGAGGAACCGCACCATCGGGGCCGCGTCCGAAAGCACCGTGACGCGTTCCTGAACCAGCGGCGCGATCGCGTCCAGCCGGGTCAGCTGGTCCTCGCCCGGCGATTCCGGAAGGACACCCGCGGTGACGAGGTAGGGCGTGACGCGCTTCACGAACTCGGTCGCGGGCAATGCCCGCACGTGGGTGCCGTTGATCGCTTCGGCCTTTTTGAGGTCGAAGCGCGCCGGGTTGGCGCTGACCTTGGTGACGTCGAAGGCGGCGACCATTTCCTCGACGCTGAAGACGTCGCGGTCGTCGGCGATCGACCAGCCGAGCAGGGCCAGGTAGTTGAGCAGGCCCTCGCGGATGAAGCCGCGGTCGCGGTAGTTGAAGAGGTTCGACGAAGGGTCGCGTTTGGACAGTTTCTTGTTGCCCTCGCCCATGACGTACGGCAAATGGCCGAACTGCGGCGTGAACCCCGCGACGCCGACGCGCTCCAGCGCGGCGTAGAGCGCGATCTGCCGGGGCGTCGACGGCAGCAGGTCCTCGCCGCGCAGGACGTGCGTGATCTTCATCAGCGCGTCGTCGACCGGGTTGGTCAGCGTGTACAGCGGCTCACCGTTGGCGCGGACCAGCACCGGGTCCGGGATGGTGTTCACCGGGAAGGTGATGTCCCCGCGCACCAAGTCGGTCCAGCCGAGGTCGGTGTCCGGCATGCGCAGCCGCAGCACCGGCGCGCGTCCCTCGGCGCGGTAGGCGGCGCGCTGCTCGTCGGTGAGGTCGCGGTCGAAGTTGTCGTAGCCGAGCTTCGGGTCCAGGCCGGCGGCCTTGCGCCGCGCCTCGACCTCCTCGTTGGTGGAGAACGCCTCGTACAGCTCGCCCGCCTCGAGCAGCTTCGCGGCGACGTCAGCGTAGATCGCGCGCCGCTCGCTCTGGCGGTACGGCCCGTACTCGCCGCCGACCTCGGGACCCTCGTCCCAGTCGATGCCGAGCCAGCGCAGCCCGTCGAGCAGCTGCTCGTAGGACTCCTGCGAGTCGCGGGCGGTGTCGGTGTCTTCGATCCGGAACACCAGTTGCCCCTGGTTGTGCCGGGCGAAGGCCCAGTTGAACAGCGCCGTGCGGATCAGCCCCACGTGCGGGGTGCCGGTCGGCGAAGGACAGAAGCGCGCGCGAACCACCGATGTCTCACTCATAGCCCGATCAGCGTATCCGCCGCCACATCGCTTGACGCCGGGGACTGGGCGGGTGCATCCTCGGCTTATTCAACAGGCGATGAATAGATGGGGAGATGGTGGAGATGACCGAGCGCACGAGCTGCGTCGTCATCGGTGGCGGGCCGGCCGGAATGGTCACGGGGCTCCTGCTGGCCCGGGCCGGCGTCGAGGTGACGGTGCTGGAGAAGCACGCCGACTTCCTGCGGGACTTCCGCGGCGACACCGTCCACCCGTCGACGCTCACGCTGCTGGACGAGCTGGGTCTCGGCGAGAAGTTCCACGCGCTGCCGCACAGCGAGCTGACCGCGGCCGGGTTCCCCCAGGAAAACGGCGAGATGATGAAGCTCGCCGACTTCACCCGGTTGAAGGTCGCCCACCCGTACATCGCGATGGTGCCGCAGTGGGACTTCCTCGACCTGCTCGCCGAAAGCGCCCGCAAGGAGCCGACGTTCGTCCAGCGGATGGAGACCGAGTGCACCGGCCTGGTCCGCGAACACGGGCGGGTCGCCGGCGTCACCTACCGCACGACCGCCGGGGAGACCGGGGAAATCCGTGCCGACCTGGTGATCGCCGCAGACGGCCGCTGGTCGCTGGCCCGCCGCGAAGCCGGTCTGGTGCCCCGCGAATACGACTGCCCGTTCGACGTCTGGTGGTTCCGGCTGTCGCGGAAGGAGGGCGACGTCGCCACGATGCTCCTGCCGAAGATGCGGGACCGCCGCTTCGCCGTGCCGCTCCCCCGGCCCGACTTCTTCCAGGTCGCCTACCTCGGCCCGAAGGGTGATGATCTGCGCAAGCAGGGCATCGAGGCGTTCCGCGACAACGTCACGCAGATCTGCCCGGAGTTCACCGACCGGGTGCACGAGCTCGAGACGATGGACGACGTCAAGTTCCTCGACGTGCGGCTCAACCTGCTGCGCAAGTGGCACGTCGACGGGCTGCTGTGCATCGGCGACGCGGCGCACGCGATGTCGCCGATCGGCGGGGTCGGCATCAACCTGGCGGTGCAGGACGCGGTCGCAGCGGCGACGCTGCTGGCCGAGCCGCTGCGCCGAGGCCGTCCCACGGACGCGGATCTCGCGAAGGTGCGCTCCCGGCGGCTCGCGCCGACGCTGCTGGTGCAGGGGCTGCAGCGGCTGCTGCACCGCGGCGTGATGCGCGCGGTGATGGCGGGCAAGCGCAACGGCCCGCCGGCGCCGATGATCAAGCTGTGGAGCCGGTTCCCGGTGCTGTCCTACATCCCGGCGCGGCTGCTGGGCCTGGGCCTGCGTCCGGAGCACGCCCCGGCCTACGCCCGGCGTCCGATGGAGCCGGTCCAGCGGTGAAGCCTCTGAAGGCCACCATGAGGGCATCCAGTTCCCTCATGGTGGCCTTCAGAGCACGTCAGATGTTTTCGACCGGGTTGGTCAGGGTGCCGATGCCTTCGATGGTGATCGAGACGCTCTGGCCGCCCTCGATCGGGCCGACGCCCTCGGGCGTGCCGGTCAGGATGACGTCGCCGGGCAGCAGCGTCATCACGCCGGAGACGAACTCGACCAGCTCGGGGATCTTGTGGACCAGGTCGGACGTGCGGCCGTCCTGCTTGAGCTCGCCGTCCACCTCGGCCCGCAGCGCCAGGTCGGACGCGTCGAGCGACGTCTCGATCCACGGCCCGAGCGGGCAGAACGTGTCGAAGCCCTTCGCGCGGCCCCACTGGCCGTCGGACTTCTGGAGGTCGCGCGCGCTGACGTCGTTGGCCACGGTGTAGCCGAGGATGGCGCTCGCGGCGCGGGCGGCGGGCACGTTCTTCACCGGCTGCCCGATGACGATGGCCAGCTCGCCCTCGAAGTCGACGCGGCCGATGCCGGACGGACGCCGGATCGGCGCGTTCGGCCCGACGACCGTGGTCGACGGCTTGAGGAACAGCATCGGGGCGCTGGGCACCTCGTTGCCGAACTCGGCCGCGTGCTTGGCGTAGTTCCGGCCGACGGCGATCACCTTCGACGGCAGGATCGGCGCGAGCAGCCGGACGTCGGCCAGCGGCCACCGCTTGCCGGTGAAGTTGGGCTGGCCGAACGGGTGCTCGGCGATTTCCAGGACCTGGGCGTCGTCGCCGTCCCCTTCGACCGAAGCGAACGCGACACCACCGGGATGAGCAATACGGGCTAGGCGCACGCGGTCAGTCTACGTCTGCCCACCCAACGGCTTTCGGGGGTTCCGGGTGGCGGAGCCCCCGGCCCGGGCCGAAGGCCCGGATGTCACTGTGCCTTTCGGGGGTTCCGGGTGGCGGAGCCCCCGGCCCGGGCCGGGGGCCCGGATGTCACTGTGCCGGGGCCACGGTGCTGCTCTTGTGCACGAGCGCGTCACAGAGGGCCAGCCAGCTGGCCTCGACGATGTTCCCGTGCACCCCGACCGTGGTCCACTCGCGCTCGCCGTCGGTGCTCTCGACCAGCACGCGCGTCACGGCGTCGGTGCCCGGGTGGCCCTGGAGGATGCGGACCTTGTAGTCGGCGAGCTCCACACTGTCCAACCAGGACAGGTGCGGGCTCAGCGCCTTCCGCAGGGCGGCGTCGAGCGCGTGCACCGGGCCGATGCCCTCGGCGGTGGCGATGACGCGCTGGCCGCCGACGTGCACCTTGACCGTCGCCTCGGACACGACCTCGGCGTCGGCGCGGTGGTCGAGCACGACCCGGTAGGACTCGAGCTCGAACGGCGCCTCGGCGGGCACGTCGGCCTCCTGGCGCAGCAGGAGCTCGAGGGAGGCGTCGGCGGCCTCGAAGGACCAGCCCTCCGCCTCGAGGCGCTTGACCTTCGTGATGGCGCTCGTCAGCGCCTCGGGCCGGCCGGCAAGGTCGACCCCGAGCTCACGTCCCTTGAGCTCGAGGCTGGCCCTGCCGGCCATCTCGGTGACCAGTACCCGCATGTCATTGCCGACGGAAGACGGATCGATGTGGTTGTACAGCAACGGATCCACCTTGATCGCGCTCGCGTGCAGTCCCGCCTTGTGAGCGAAAGCCGACGCCCCTACGTAAGCCTGGTGGGTGTAGGGGGCGAGGTTGGCGATTTCGGCAAGGGCATGGGAGACCCGGGTGAGCTCGGCGGCACCTCCGGTCGGGAGGACCTCCATGCCGAGCTTGGTCACCAGGTTTCCCGTCACGGCGAAGAGGTCGGCGTTGCCGGCCCGCTCCCCGTAACCGTTGGCGGTGCACTGAACGTGCGTCACGCCGGCCTGCACCGCGGCGACGGAGTTCGCCACGGCGCAGGAAGTGTCGTCCTGACAGTGGATCCCGAGGCGGAATCCCGTCTTTTCCTTGATGGTCCGGACCGTCTCGGCGAGACCCAGCGGCAGCTGCCCGCCGTTGGTGTCGCAGAGGACGAGAACGTCGGCGCCCGCGTTTCCGGCGGCGTCGAGGATCCTCAGCGAAGTCTCGGGTGAGTAGGCGTAGCCGTCGAAGAAGTGCTCGGCGTCGAGGAAGACCCGCCGGCCTTCCTTGACCAGGAACGCGACGGTGTCGCGGACCATGGCGCAGGCTTCGTCGACGTCGACCCGCAGGGCGCGTTCGATGTGCCGCAGGTCGGACTTCGCGACGAGGGTGATGACGGGAGCTTCGCTGTCGAGCAGTGCCCGGACCTGCGGATCGGCGTCGGCGGTGGTGCCGGCCTTGCGAGTGGCGCCGAAAGCCACGAGGGCCGCGTGCTCGAGCTTGAGTTCGCCTTTCGCGGCGCGGGCGAAGAACTCCGTGTCCTTGGGCAGCGCGCCCGGCCAGCCACCCTCGATGAACCCGACGCCGAGCTCGTCCAGCAGCCGCGCGACGGCCAGCTTGTCCTGCACGGAGTAGGAGATGCCCTCGCGCTGCGCACCGTCGCGCAGGGTCGTGTCGTAGAGGTGGAAGGCATCGCCGAGCGGGGTATCGGCGGGCTCCTGGCGGGTCACGGTGGTCTCCTAGTGCAGCGCTTCAAGCGTTTCGGGCAACAAAAAAACCTCCCGCAAGGGTGCGAGAGGTTGCGCGCCGGGGGCTCTTGTGGAGCTATCGTCCGGCGCGCTCGATGATAATGATCGCGAAGCTGGTCACGGTCGCATCATGCCACAGGGTTTCGGTGGAAGTCCACAACCTGGGTCAAGCTCCCACCATCCGGGAACACGACTCACCGCCCGCGACGCCAGGAATGAGTCATTCACTGCGCCGGGCGCCAGGAATGAGTCATTCACCGCGTCCGGAGCGCGTGCACGAAAAAGCCCCGCACCACCAGGGTGCGGGGCTCCTCCGTGAAGCGGAAAGCGGTCTCAGCCCGCCGTGCGCACGTTGGACGACACGAGGGCCGCCAGCCGGTCGCCGATCGCCGTCGTCGCGCCCGGCGACGCCTGGTCGCGCGTGGCCAGATCGAACGCCACCGAAGCCTCGATCCGCCGCGCCGCTTCCTTCTGGCCCAGGTGGTCCAGTAGCAGCGCCACCGAAAGGACCGCCGCCGTCGGGTCCGCGAGCCCCTGGCCCGCGATGTCCGGCGCCGAACCGTGGACCGGCTCGAACATGCTCGGGTTGCGGCGGGTCATGTCCAGGTTGCCGCTCGCCGCGAGGCCGATGCCGCCGGTCACCGCCGCCGCGAGGTCGGTGAGGATGTCGCCGAACAGGTTGTCCGTCACGATCACGTCGAACCGGGACGGGTCGGTCACCAGGTGGATGGTCGCCGCGTCCACATGGGAGTAGGCGACCGTCACGTCCGGGTGCTCCAGCGAGACCTCTTCGACGATCCGCGACCACAGCGAACCGGCGAACGACAGCACGTTGGTCTTGTGCACCAGCGTCAGGTGCTTGCGCGGGCGGGCCTCGGCGCGGCTGAACGCGTCCGCGACCACGCGCCGGACGCCGTACGCCGTGTTGGTGCTGACCTCCGTCGCGATCTCGTGCTCGGTGTCCTTGCGGATCAAGCCACCCGTGCCCGCGTAAGGGCCTTCGGTCCCTTCGCGCACGACGACCATGTCGACGTCGCCGGCGTCGGCCAGCGGTCCCCGGACACCCGGGTACAGCCGCGCCGGGCGCAGGTTGACGTGGTGGTCCATTTCGAACCGCAGACGCAGCAGCAGACCGCGCTCGAGGATGCCGCTCGGCACCGTCGGGTCGCCGACCGCGCCCAGCAGGATCGCGTCGTGCTGGCGGAGTTCGCCGAGCACCGACTCCGGGAGCAGCTCACCGGTCGCGTGCCACCGCGCGGCGCCGAGGTCGTAGTTCGTGATCTCCGCCGTCGGTACTACTTCACCGAGCACCTTCAGCGCCTCGGAGACCACCTCGGGCCCGATCCCGTCTCCTGGGATCACCGCGAGCCGCATCCACACACCTCCGTCGACGAGGCCACCGGATGCACCGATGGCCCACCGCAACAAAACGCCAGCAGCCGGAAGGTTACCGGCCGTAGACAAACGGCCGTAGCCGCACCACCCTTATGCCGCATCCTCCCGCAGGGTGAGACACCCGATCGGGTTAACAAGAACGGGGCGCCCCCGGCGGAAATCCGCCGGGAACGCCCCTGTTCCTGCACTGATCGATCTTGCCGGGGACTAGCGGTGACCAGCCCCGATCGGCTGACGGTCGGTGCCCGGCCGAGCTCCCTGGGCGGCGTCCACCTTCACCACGTTCGCCCGGTTGCCCGCGGCGTTGTGGTGCTCGATGACGAACAAACCGAGAGCCTTGTCCGCCGCGGCCGAAGCCGCGTTCCGGTTCACGACCAGCGCCGTTCCCGGCTTCGCGACGTAGCCCAGCGCGGCGTCGCCGCCGCCCTGCACCGAGTAGCCCGGCGCGAGCGCGTCGAACGAAAGCGGCGTGCCGACGTAGTCGATCAGCCCGTTCGTCGTGCCCGGCGCGACGTAGAAACCGCTCACGCCCACCGTGTAGGAGATGCGGTGGCTGTCGGCGGTCGCGTCGATGCCCAGCGCCGCCAGGGAAACCGGCAGCGTCACCACGTTCGTGTCGAACACGTTCGTGTCGACGTCGCCGAGCTGCCCGTTGACGGCCTGGACGTCCACCTGCGGGAAGCCCGGGGTCAGCGCGACCGTGACGGCCAGCAGCACGTCCGTGGACGTCGCCTTGGTCACGTAGGTCTCGAAGTCCGGCGTCCCGTCCCCGGTGGTGTCGATGTCGACGAACGGCGAGGTGTTGCTGCCGATGTTCGCCCAGTCGCCCCACGTGGACAGGCCGAACGCGAGGATCGCGTTCTCCGGCTCACCCTGGTCCTTCGCCAGCGGCGCGGTGGAAGCCGCCCCGATGTAGCGGAGGTCGCCGCCCTTCGCGGTCTTGTTCACCGTGCAGTCGGTGACCACGTCCGCGTCGCACTCGGGCAGCTGCGGGGACTCCGCCTGCAGCTCGAGCACGCTGATCAGCGAGCGGTACCGCTGCGCGCCGGAGCCCTGGTCGACACCCTTGCCGGTCAGGTTCAGCACGGCCTGGGTGGCGTCCGGGGCGAACTTCACCGACTGCGGCGTCGAAATCGTCGACACCGGCTTGGGTGCGGCGTACACCGAAACCCGCAGCGGCACCTTGGCGCCACTGGTCGGGGTGAAGGCGACGCGCCCGGATGCGTCGGCGACGAACTGCCGCGCCAGGCCGGCCTGGGTGGCCTGCATGGTCGGGTCCATGACCTTGCGCAGCGCCTTCGGGTCGGTGATCTTCAGCGTCACCTTGACCTTGGCGGTGCCGCGCGGGGTCAGCTTCACCGACGGCTTGTCCACTGTGTACTCGACACCCGGCAGCGCGTTGACCGCCTGGTAGGCCACGGTGTACTCGGCCGGCGTGACGCCCTTGTTGACCAGCTTGATCGTCTTCGACAGCGTCACCGGCCCGGAAGCCTCGACCGTGCCGAAGCTGACGCTGACCGCGCCCGGGTCGTCCTGGACGTAGGCCAGCACCTGGTTGTCCAGCGCAGCCTTGGCGTCGATCCGGCCGCTGCCGACGCGCTGCGGCGCGTAGGTGTGGCCCGCGCCGTCACCGACGTCGTGGCCGGCGGTGTCGATGACCGAGGCCTTGACCTCCTCGACCGACCAGTCCGGGTGCGACTGGCGGACCAGCGCCGTGATGCCCGCGGTGTGCGGGGCGGCCATCGACGTGCCCGAGAGCACGGTCCGGCCGTTGCCGCTGCCGCGGAACGCCGAGGTGATCGTGTCACCGGGGGCGGCGACGTCCGGCTTGAGGGCCGGGCCGCGGGTGCCGCGCGAGGTGAACGAGCTCGGGGTGTCCACGATCGTCTTGTCGTAGGTCTGGATCGAGGCGCGCCCGGCGCCGTAGAGCCGGACCTGCAGCGTGCCCGCGGTCAGCGCCGCGCGCAGCGTCTTCGTCGCGGAACCGGTGAACTGGAACATCGGGATCGCCGCGTTGCCCGCGATGCCCGCGCTGAAGTGTTCCAAAGTGGACGACAGCAGCGCGCCCTTCGCCCCGGCCGCCTGGGCGTTGTTCGCCCGGGCCGCCGAACCGCAGGCGCGGGTCGAGTCGTTGTCGTCCCACTCCAGCCAGACGAACTTGCCGGCGGCCTTCGCCTTGTCCGCCGCGGAGTACGGCGCGCAGCCCGCGGCGTTCGCCGCCGAGAGGGCCACGACGGGCGCGGTCACGTCGAGGGTGTCGTAGCCGGTGTAGTTCTGGCTGTACTGCCCGGTTTTCTGGCCCGCGGCGTTCGCGGGGGCCTTGGCCTCGGCGGCGTCGCGCAGGATGCCCGCGTCGCGCGTGCTGGCGACGGTGAGCGCCTCCGGGGTGTTGCCCGGCGAGCCGGCGATGTCGTTGATGTCGCCGCCGTTGCCCGCGGAGATCACCGGGAGGACGTTGTTCGCGGCGAGCTTGCGCACGAACAGCGAGTCCGGGTCGTCCGGCGCGCCGAAGTCGGAGCCCAGCGACAGGTTGACGATGTCGAGGTGGTCGGTGAAGTCGCCGTCGCCGTCCGGGTCGAGCGCCCAGTCCAGCGCCTGCGAGGTGACGTTCGTCGAGCCCGCGCAGCCGAAGACCTTGATGGCGTAGAGCAGCGACTTCGGCGCCGTGCCCGGGCCGATCTGCATCGCGTCGACCTTCTTGGCGTCGAGCTTCTTGTAGTCGCCCTTGAAGGTCTTGCCGTCGGCGGTGACGCCGAAGCCGCCGATGGTGCCGGCCACGTGCGTGCCGTGCTCACCGCAGGCGAGGGGGTTCGGGTCCGGCGCCGGGGTGGTCTTGCCGGCCGTCGCGGCGTCGTAGTCGTCACCGACGAGGTCGGTGCCGCCGACGACCTTCGCGCTCGGGAAGAGCGGGGTCGGCTTGGTCCGGTCGACGCCGTTGTACGCGGCCTTCGTGCCGGGGCCGCCGAAGTCGGCGTGGGTGTAGTCGATGCCGTCGTCGATCACGCCGACGCGGACGTTGTCGCCGAACTTGCCGGTCTGCTGCCACGCGGCGAGCGTGTTGGTCAGCTGCTCGGCGCTGGCGTTGGTGCGGGTCTTCGGCACGACCGTGCGCACCGAAACGACGTCCGCGCGCTTCGCGACTTCGCGCAGCTTCGCGGCGTCAGCGGTGACGACGACGCCGGGGACGGCGTTGGCGGTCTGCGTGACGACCTGCGGCTGGGCGTCGGCCGAGCGCAGCTGGCCGAGGACCGAGTCCACGGCGGCGGCGGTGTCGGCCTTCGCGGCGCGGGCGGCCCGCTTCGCCTGGTCCTTGCCCTGCGGCTGCGCGGCGGTGAACGCGTCGACGGCGGGCTTCTTGGCCAGCTCGACGAACGCGGTGACGCGGCCCTGCGCGGCACCCAGCCGCGGCGAGAGCTTGCCCTGCAGCTTCGCGTCGTCGATCTTCGCCGGTGCCACGCCGTCGGCGAGCGGTGCGTCGGCGGCGGTGGCGGCCGGCGCCCCCAGCGCGGCCGCCAGCACGACGGCGAAGAACGCCGTCGTGACGCGAGCGGGTAAGCGGGATCTGCTCATGAGTCGGCCCCTTACTCGAGGTCTGGACCCGAACCTGCCTGCCGCTCCTAGCACCCCCGACGGTGAAGCACGGCGACCGCGCCGTGCCCTCGACGACGCGTGGTTCGACCTCGCGGAGAGAACCTAATGCCCCAAAACACCTACTTACGTAGGCAAAGGACTCCGTTATCCAGATGTGATTGCGCGCGAAGGCCCCCTCACCGCGGACGGCGAGGGGGCCTTCGTGGTGCTTCGCGTCAGTTGAAGTCGACGGCGCGGATCGTGTGCGCCCCGACCGAAGCGCCGATGGGCTCCAGCAGGTGGGCGTCGATGTGGCGGTCGACGCGAAGGAGCATCACGGCGTCGGAACCGTCGGTCGTCTGGCTGATCTGCGCGGCCTCGATGTTGATGCCGGCCTCGCCGAGCAGCGTCCCGACCCGGCCCATCACGCCCGGGCGGTCGCCGTACTCGACCAGCAGGACCGTGCCCTCGGCGCGCAGGTCGAAACCGCGGCCGTTGACCTCGACCAGCTTCTCGACCTCGTCCTTGCCGGTGACCGAACCCGACACGGTCAGCACCGAGCCGTCGGCGTGCACCGCGCGCACCGTGACCAGGCTGCGGAACTTCGGGCTCTCCGACTCGGTGACCAGCTCGACCTGCACGCCCAGCTTCTCCGCCAGCTGCGGCGCGTTGACGAACGTGACCTGGTCCTCGACCACGCCGGTGAACACCCCGCGCAGCGCGGCCAGCTGCAGCACGCCGGTGTCCTCGCTGGTCAGCTCGCCCTTGACCTGCACGGTCACCGAGTTGGGCGCCGTCGGGTTCAGGGCGGTGAGCAGCTGGCCGAGCTTCTGCGTCAGCGTCAGGTACGGGCGGACGTGCTCGCCCACCGCGCCGCCGCCGGAGACGTTCACCGCGTCCGGCACGAAGTCGCCGCGCAGCGCCAGCAGCACGGACCTCGCGACGTCGGTGCCCGCGCGGTCCTGCGCCTCGGCCGTCGACGCGCCGAGGTGCGGCGTCACGACGACGTTCTCCAGCTCGAACAGCGGGCTGGACGTGGTCGGCTCGGTGACGAAGACGTCGATGCCGGCACCGCCGACGTGACCCGAGCGCAGCGCGTCGGCCAGGTCCTCTTCGACGATCAGCCCGCCGCGGGCGGCGTTCACGATGATGACGCCCGGCTTGGTCTTCTTCAGCGCCTCGGCGTCGATGAGGCCCTTGGTCTCCGGCGTCTTCGGCAGGTGGATGGAGATGGCGTCGGCGCGCGACAGGAGCTCGTCGAGGGTGACGAGCTCGATGCCGAGCTGGCCCGCGCGCGCGGCCGAAACGTAGGGGTCGTAGGCGATGATCTTGGTGTCGAACGCGGCGAGGCGCTGGGCGAACAGCTGGCCGATCTTGCCGAGCCCGACCACGCCGACGGTCTTGCCCTGCAGCTCCACACCCGAGAACGAGCTGCGCTTCCACTCGCCGGCACGCAGGCTCTGGCTGGCGGCCGGGACCCGGCGCGCGACCGACAGCAGCAGCGCGACGGCGTGCTCCGCGGCGGAGACGATGTTCGACGTCGGCGCGTTGACGACCAGGACGCCGCGCTCGGTGGCGGCGGGCACCTCGACGTTGTCCAGGCCGACACCCGCGCGGGCGACGACCTTGAGCTGCGTCGTGGCGCCGAGGACCTCGGCGTCGACCTTCGTGGCTGAGCGGACCAGCAGCGCGTCGGCGCTCTTCACCGCCTCCAGCAGCGCGGATCGATCCGTACCGTCGACGTGCCGGACCTCCACCTCGTCACCGAACACACTCAGCACGGAGGGGGCGAGCTTCTCCGCGATGAGGACGACGGGTTTGCTGGGCTTGCTCACGATGCGGCTCCCACTATCTGGTCACTTCCAGGACGCTGTGTGTCGACAAACGGTCTGTGCACGTCGTTGTGCCCCGGTCGAGGCGGAGTTTAACCCGCTGGACCGCCCCCTGGCTTCCCACGGTGTTAACTCACTCGTAATCCCTCGAAAACAAGAGCCAGGAGGCGGTGCATGCCTCCCGGGCCGGGCAGGTGGCCCCCCGCCCAGGATGCCGCGTGCAGCAAGAGAAGAAGCTCGTCGGTGGTGACGTCTTCGCGCAGTGCGCCTTCGGTTTTCGCACGTTCCACCAGATGGGATCCCGCCTCCCGCATTTCGTGGCACGACGCGTACAACCGGGATGATTCGTCGCTGAGCGCGTCGGCCGTGAGCTCCACCAGACCGCGGAACGTGCGCGTGGCGTCGCCGAGCCCGGCCAGCCAGGCCTGCAGCGCGGCCAGCGGCTCGGGGTGGGTGAGCAGTTCGCGCGCTCGCTCGGCCTGCGCGTCGAACCGGGTGCGCAGCAGGGTTTCGAGCAGTGCGTCGCGGGTCGGGAAGTGCCGGTAGAGCGTGCCGATGCCGACCCCGGCGCGGCGCGCGATGTCTTCCAGCGACGCCTCGACGCCGTGTTCGGCGAAGGCGCGCTGCGCCTCCTCGAGGAGGCGCTCGTAGTTGCGGCGGGCGTCCGCGCGCATCGGCTTGACTTCGGTCATCTCCCTTCCGACCTTACCGGGTAGCCAATCGGAGGCTGCCTCCGTATATTAACCGGAGGCAGCCTCACTTTACTGGAGGGAACAAGAATGACCCTGGTCGAAGACACACGGGCCCGGCTCGGCGCGATCGGCGCCTGGCTGCCGAGCGCGCCCCTGCAACCGCCCCCGGACGTCGAGCGGGCGGCCACCCGCCGGCTCGCCGACGCCGGCTACCGCTCGGTGTGGAGCGGCGAAGGACCCGGCACCCGGGAGGTGTTCGCCCACTTCGGCGACCTCCTGGCCTCGGTGCCGGACGTCGTGCTCGGCACCGGCATCGCCAACGTCTGGGCCCGCCCCGGGCGGACCGCCGAAAAGGGCGGGGCGACCCTCGCCCACGCCCATCCCGGCCGGTTCGTGCTCGGCGTCGGCATCGGGCACGCGTTCCAGGCGGCGAAGCACGGCGAGGAGTACCGGCCACTGGAGCGCATGCGGGACTATCTGTCCGAAATGGACGCGACGGCGGCGGAAAATCCGGCGCCGGTGGCGTTTCCCCGCGTACTGGCCGCCGTCGGGCCGCGGATGCTCGAGCTCGCCCGCGACCACGCCGACGGCGCCCACCCGTTCGCCCAGCCGGTCACGCACACGCCCTACGCCCGCGAGATCCTCGGGCCGGACAAGCTCTTGATCGCCCAGCAGACCGTGGTCCCCGGCAGCCGGGAAGACGCTCGCGCGCACGTCCGGCGCACGGTCGCCCAGCTGCGCGAGAACCAGGTGAAGGCGTATCTCGCGGGCTGGCGACGGCTCGGCTACACGCCCGCCGACATCGACGGCCCGAGCGACCGGTTCGTCGACGACCTCGTCCTGTGGGGTGACGCCGGGACCATCGCGAAACGGCTGACCGAGCTCCTCGACGCAGGCGCCGACCACGTCCTGCTGACGCCGTGGGCGCCGTCGTTCGAATCCACTGTGGACATATTGGCCGAGCTGGCGCCGGCGGTGACCCGATGAGCGTCGGGATCTGGCGGTTCTTCGACGGCGACCCGGTCGGCATCCTGCGCGAGACGGCCGCCGAGGTGGAGGAGCTCGGCTTCGCCGCGATCTGGTTCGGCGAGTACGCCGGGCGGGAGGCGTTCACGCAGGCGGCACTGCTCCTGGCGGCGACGTCGAAGCTGACGATCGCCACCGGGGTCGCGCGGTTCGACCAGCGCTCCCCGCTCGCCGCGGAGGGCGCCGTCCGCGCGCTGGGCGAGGCCTACCCGGGCCGGTTCATCGCCGGGCTGGGCGGGCACCGGCCGGGTGCGCGGCCGCTGGCGGCGATCCGCGAATACCTCGACGGGATGGACTCGGCCGAACTGCCCGGACTGCCCCCGCCGGCACCGCGGCCGCGCCGGGTGCTCGCGGCACTGGGGCCGAAGCTGCTGGACCTGGCGGCCGAGCGGGCCGACGGCGCCCACCCGTACTTCGTCCCGCCGGAGCACACGGCGCTGGCCCGCGAACGGCTCGGGCCGGGCAAGTACCTGGCGGTCGAGCAGGCGGTGGTTCTCGACGCTTCTCCTTCGGCCGCCCGGGAGCACGTCGACCTGTACGTCCGGCAGGCCCCGCACCACCAGGCGAACCTGCGCCGGCTCGGCTTCACGGAGGAGGACCTGGCCGACGGCGGCAGCGACCGCCTGGTCGACGCCCTCGTCGCGACCGGCGAACAGGCGGCGGCGGACCGGATCCGGGCTCACCTCGACGCGGGCGCCGACCACGTCTGCGTGCAGGTCCTGGCCCGAACAGAGAACTCCTACCGCCGCCTGGCCGACCTCCTCCCGTAACTCGCGTGATCAGAACCGGATCTCGCGTGATCGGGGCCGGAACTCGCGAGTTACGGCCCCCATCACGCGAGTTCCGCCTTCGATCACGCGAGTTCCGTCGGGAATCACGCGTGATGCCCCTCCAATCACGCGTGAAGCCCGTGGGATCACGCCAGATGCCCCTTACCGCACACCGGCGTAGGGTGACGGGACGCGGTGAGGGCCGCGTCCCGTCCGCGGAAAGGGCCGAGCCCACCCCCGCAGTACCGCACCACCAGCTCCGCACCTTCTTTCCTGCCCGGTGCCGGCGGACCACGGGCGACGAGGGAAGGAGGCACCATGGGCACGCTGCCCGCGAAACCCAGCCTGGACCAGCTCCGCAAGCGTGCGAAGGATCTCGCACGCGCTGAAGGCGTCAAGCTCTCCGAAGCGCAGTTCCGGATCGCCCGCGACCACGGTTTCCCGAGCTGGCCGAAACTCCGGGCGTACGTCCGGCGCGTCACGGAACACGGCGAAAACCTGCAGCACCCGTACCACCAGGACGTCCACTACTACGCCGAACGCGCGCTCGGCCTGCTCGCCTCGGCCGAGGACGGGACACCGGGCGCGCGCGAGCCGTTCGAGCGCTGGGGCCAGCCGCTGACCCGGGACGGCGCGCTCGTGGTCGTCGCCCGTGAGCACGGTTTCGTTTCCTGGCGCACCCTCCGCGAGCACATCGAGTCGCTTGTGGACAGTGGGGAGCCGTTCGCGCGGGCGTACCGCGCGGTCGAAGCCCGGGACCCCGACGCGCTGGAAGCGCTGCTGACGGAGTTCCCGGGGCTCGTCACCGCCCGCGGCACCAACGGCAACGACCTGCTCGGCATGGCCGGCGCGACCTGCGACGAGCGGCTCAGCCGGATCCTGCTCGACCACGGCGCCGACCCGGCCCGCGGCAACGTCCACGGCTGGACCCCGCTGCACCAGGCCGCGTACAAGAACCTGCCGCTCCTGCTCGACCAGCTGCTCGACGCCGGCGCCCCGATCGACGTCTCCGCTCGGGGCGACGGCGGCACTCCCCTGGTCGTCGCGCTGTTCTGGGGTCACCGCGAGGCCGCGGAGAAGCTGGCGCCGCACGGCCGGGCGCCCGGCAACCTGCGCGTCGCGGCCGGGCTCGGCGACGCGGACCTGCTTGACGAACTCCTGCGACCTGGGCACCCCGCGGCCGGCGCACACCGGGGTTTTTACCGCCCGCACAGCGGTTTCCCGGCCTGGCACCCGAAAGACGACCCGGCCGAGGTCAAGAACGAAGCCCTGGCCTGGGCGGCCCGCAACGACCGCGTCGACGCGCTGAAAACCCTCGTCGCCCGGGGCGCCGACCCGGACGCCGACGTCTACCGCGGCACCGCCCTCGCCTGGGCGGCGGCGACGGGCCGGGTCGCCGCGATCCGGACGCTCCTCGCTCTCGGCGCCGACGTGAACCACGTCGGCACGTTCGGCGGCCCGAACCACGGCGAAGGCGTCACGGCCCTGCACCTCGCCGCGCAGTCCGGGCACCTCGACGCGGTCCGCGTCCTCGTCGAGAACGGCGCCGACCTCGCGGCCCGGGACGCGATCTTCCACAGCACGCCGGAGAAGTGGGCCGACGTGTGCGAGCAGCCGGCCGCCCGGGACCTCCTCCGAACCCTGTAGACAACCGGAGTCTGTAGTCCGTATCTTCGGAGACGGACTACAGACTCCGGTTTGCCACTGGGAGGATTCATGACCACACCCCGCGACGTGTTCGACGCGCTGTCCGACGGCATCAGTGAAGGACGGTTCGGCGAGCTTTCCGCGCTCTACGCCGAGGACACCGTCGTCGAGCATCCGCAGGCCGTGCCCCGGCCGACCCGGCTGGCCGGCCGTGACGCGCTCCACGAAAGGTTCACCGGCGTCCTCGCCGGGGCGGTGCGGCTCAAGCGCAAGAACGTCGTCGTCCACGAGACGACGGATCCCGAGGTGATCGTCGCCGAATACGACTACGACGCCGAGTCCGTCGAAACCGGCCGGACGACCACGACAGCCAACATCCAGGTGCTGCGAATCCGCGACGGCCTCATCGTCCATTCCCGCGACTACCACGACTACCTGCGGCTCGCGGCGATCCGCGACGGCGTCGACCTGCTCGTGAAGGCCTATGAGCAGGCGCCACCGCGCGAGCTTTCGCCGGTCACCCCGGAAACCGACGGGACGGTGTTCGAAAAGCTGGTGCACGGCGTGGCGGGCGGCCGCTGGGACGAACTTCCGGACCTGTACGCGGAAGAAACGCACGTGACGCACCCGTTCCTGCCGGGCTCCGCGGTGATCCGGACGCGCGACGAAACCCGCGAGCACTTCGCGGCGGGCAAGGCGCTGAACCCGGGGTTCGCGGTCGCGGACCTGGTCACCTACCAGGGCACGGATCCGGAGGTGCTGATCGGCGAGTTCGCCTACCAGGGCGAGTACGGCGGACGGCCGGTGCGGATCGCCAACATCTTCTCGATGCGCGTGCGCGACGGCCTGATCGTCGAGTCCCGTGACTACGGCGACCACCTCGGCATCGCGGGCGACACCGGTCAGATCCCCGCGCTGGCGGCGAAGCTTTAGGCCTCCGCGAGGTCCTCGGGCAGGTCGAACTCGCCGTCGCGGACGCCCTTCACGAACGCGTCCCACTCCCCCGGCGTGAAGACGAGGATGACGCCGTCCGGCTTCGACGACTGCCGCATCGCGGTGTAGGTGACGCCGTCGGTGTGCTCGATGAAGGCGTACTCGACGCAGTCGTCGAGGGTGACACCCTCGGGCTCGGCCCGGATCCACTCGGCCTTCGTGAAGTCGAGGTGGTGCCGGATGTGCGCCTTGTCGTCGACCGGCTGCTCACTCATGTCGCCAGCGTAGCGAAACGACCACCGAACGCACTGAAGGGGACGCCCCGAGCGGGCGTCCCCTTCAGCGTCTTGCCGGCTAAGACTCAGGCGGTCTCGGTGATCGGCCGGTCCACCCACGACATCAGGTCGCGCAGCTTCTTGCCGGTCGCCTCGATCGGGTGCTGGTTGCCCTGCTCCTCGAGCTTGGTGAAGTTCGGCCGGCCGGCCTCGTCCTCGGCGACCCATTCGCGGGCGAACGTGCCGTCCTGGATCTCGCCGAGGATCTTCTTCATCTCTTCCTTGACCGCCGGCGAGATGACGCGCGGGCCGCGGGTCAGGTCGCCGTACTCGGCGGTGTCGGAGATCGAGTAGCGCTGGCGCGCGATGCCGCCCTCGTACATGAGGTCGACGATCAGCTTCAGCTCGTGCAGCACCTCGAAGTAGGCGATCTCCGGGGCGTAGCCGGCCTCGGTGAGCACCTCGAACCCGGTCTGCACCAGCGCGGACGCGCCACCGCAGAGCACGGCCTGCTCGCCGAAGAGGTCGGTCTCGGTCTCCTCGGTGAACGTCGTCTTGATGACGCCGGCGCGGGCGCCACCGATGGCGGCGGCGTAGGAGAGGGCGAGCGCCTGGGCGTTGCCGGAAGCGTCCTGCTCGACCGCGATGAGCGCCGGGACGCCCTTGCCGTCGACGAACTGGCGGCGGACCAGGTGGCCCGGGCCCTTCGGGGCGACCATCGCGACGTCGACGTTGGCCGGCGGCTTGATCAGGTCGTAGCGGATGTTGAAGCCGTGCCCGAAGAAGATCGCGTCGCCGTCCTTGAGGTTCGGCGCGATGTCCTGCTCGTAGATGAAGCGCTGCTTCGTGTCCGGCGCCAGGATCATGATCAGGTCGGCCTCGGCGGACGCCTCGGCCGGGGTGAGCACACGCAGGCCCTGCTCCTCGGCCTTCGCCCGCGACTTGGACCCCTCGGGCAGGCCGATGCGGACGTCGACGCCGGAGTCGCGCAGGCTCAGCGAGTGGGCGTGGCCCTGGCTGCCGTAGCCGATGACAGCGACCTTGCGCCCCTGGATGATCGAGAGGTCGGCGTCGTCGTCGTAGAAGATTTCCACTGCCATGGGGGTTACTGCTTCCTTTCCTGACTTACGAAGTTTTCTAGCGCGGCGAGGTTGCGGTGATCGAGCGAGCGCCGCGACCCACCGCGACCATGCCGGACTGCACGAGCTCGCGGATGCCATAAGGCTCCAGCATCCGCAGCAACGCACCGATCTTGTCGGACGTCCCGGTGGCCTCGACGGTGAGTGCCTCCGGAGAGACGTCCACCACCTTGGCCCGGAAGAGCTGGACGGTTTCGAGGACCTGGCTGCGCACGGTGTTGTCGGCGCGAACCTTCACGAGCAGCAGTTCTCGCTGCACGGCGGTCGACTGCTCCAGCTCGACGATCTTGATCACGTTGACCAGCTTGTTGAGCTGTTTGGTCACCTGTTCGAGCGGTAGCTCTTCCACGGCGACCACGATCGTCATGCGGGACACCTCGGGGTTTTCCGTGGGCCCGACGGCGAGGGACTCGATGTTGAACCCGCGGCGGGAGAACAGGCCCGAGACGCGCGCGAGCACACCGGGCTTGTTCTCGACCAGCACACTCAGCGTGTGGACGCTCATCTCAGCGCTCACCCTCCCCGGCGGCTTCCGCGGCGGCCTCGGTCGTCTCGACCGAAACCTCGTCGTCGTCGAACAGCGGCCGGATGCCCCGGACCGCCATGATCTCGTCGTTGCCGGTGCCCGCGGCGACCATCGGCCACACCTGCGCATCCTTCCCCACGACGAAGTCGATCACGACGGGGCGGTCGTTGATCTCCATCGCGCGGCGGATGGTGGCGTCGACGTCTTCCTTCGTCTCGCAGCGCAGCCCGGCGCAGCCCAGCGCTTCGGCCAGCAGCACGAAGTCCGGGATGCGGTGCTTGTGCGTGCCGAGGTCGGTGTTGGAGTACCGCTCCGAGTAGAAGAGGTTCTGCCACTGCCGGACCATGCCCAGGTTGCCGTTGTTGATGACGGCGACCTTGATCGGCGCGCCCTCGATGGCGCAGGTGGCCAGCTCCTGGTTGGTCATCTGGAAGCAGCCGTCGCCGTCGATCGCCCACACCGGGGTGTCCGGGACGCCGAACTTCGCACCCATCGCGGCGGGCACCGCGTAGCCCATGGTGCCGAGGCCGCCGGAGTTGATCCAGGTGCGCGGGTTCTCGTACTTGACGAACTGCGCGGCCCACATCTGGTGCTGGCCGACACCGGCGGCGTACACCGCGTCGGGGCCGACGAGCTGGCCGATCCGCTCGATGACGTACTGCGGCGACAGCGAACCGTCGTCCGGCCACTCGTAACCGGCCGGGTAGGTCTTGCGCCAGTCGTCGAGCAGCGTCCACCAGTCGGCGAGGTCGGGCTTGCCGCCGTGCTCGAACTCCGTCGTCACCGAAGTGATCAGCTCGCTGATGATCTCCTTGCAGTCGCCCACGATCGGGACGTCGGCCTTGCGGTTCTTGGAGATCTCGGCCGGGTCGATGTCGGCGTGCACGATCGCGGCGTCCGGCGCGAAGGACGACAGCTGGCCGGTGACGCGGTCGTCGAACCGGGCGCCGAGCGCGATGAGCAGGTCGGCGCGCTGCATCGCGGCGACGGCGGCGACCGTGCCGTGCATGCCCGGCATGCCGAGGTGCTGCGGGTGCGAGTCGGGGAAAGCGCCGCGCGCCATCAGCGTCGTGACGACCGGGATGCCGGTCTGCTCGGCGAGCTGCTTCAGCTGCTCGTGCGCCTCCGCCTTGATGACGCCGCCACCGACGTAGAGCACCGGCCGGCGCGACTTCGCGATGAGCTTCGCGGCTTCGCGGACCTGCTTGCCGTGCGGGCGCAGCGTCGGGCGGTAGCCCGGGAGCCGCAGCTCGGTCGGCCAGGAGAACGAGGTCATCTCCTGCAGCACGTCCTTGGGGATGTCCACCAGGACCGGGCCGGGGCGGCCCGTGGACGCCAGGTGGAACGCCTCGGCGATGGTCCGCGGGATGTCCGCGGGGTCGGTGACGAGGAAGTTGTGCTTGGTGATCGGCATGGTGATGCCGCAGATGTCGGCTTCCTGGAAGGCGTCGGTGCCGATCAGCGACCGGGACTGCTGCCCGGTGATGGCGACGACCGGGACGGAGTCCATGTTCGCGTCGGCCAGGGGGGTGACGAGGTTGGTCGCGCCCGGGCCCGAGGTCGCCATGCAGACGCCGACCTTGCCGGTGGCCTGCGCGTAGCCGGTGGCGGCGTGGCCCGCGCCCTGCTCGTGGCGGACCAGGATGTGGCGGACCTTCGTCGAGTCCAGCAGCGGGTCGTAGGCGGGCAGGATGGTGCCGCCCGGAATGCCGAAGACCACCTCGGCGCCGACCGCCTCGAGCGAGCGCACGAGCGACTGGGCGCCGGTGACGCGCACCGGGGTTCCCGCCGGTGGCGCCGGCTTCGGACGTGCTCCGGGCGTTCCGGGCGTCGGCCCGGGTTTCGCGTCGCTGCGCGACGTGGCACTGGTCATCGGTTCTGCCTCGTGGGTCTCGGTGTCACTCGTTCGGGTCTTTTTTGAGCTCTATCGGTGCGGTGGGGCGGGGAATCTCTTCCCTAGGGCAACAAAAAACCCTCGCCGACCGTAAGGTCGCACGAGGGTTCGCGCGTCGACGCAGCGGAAAGTCTTCCCTAAGCGTCGACGCGCTTGGGAAGTACGAGGCCGGTCAGCGGTGTCACGACGCTGACGCTAGTCCGAAGGTCTCTCGAGTGTCAACTCTGCGGGATGGTGAGTCCAGATCGTGGACACCCGAGCGGCGCACGTCACCCGCGTCCGACCCGGGTCCCGGCCGGTCCGCGGGGCGGTGCACCATTTCGGGGTGGCCGAAAAAGAGCAGGACGAAGGCCGGAAGGCCGTCTTCCGGATCCCCCGCACGTCGTTCATGGCGATCGCCCTCCTGACGATCTGCGTGACGCCGATCGCGCTCGGGGAGATCCCGTACCTGCAGTGGCTCTACGTCTTCCCGATCGCGCTCGCGGTGTTCGTGATCCGGACCCGCACGATCGCGACGCGCGAGGGGCTGGCGACCCGCACGATGTTCGGCCACCGCGACGTGCCGTGGTCGGCGCTCAAGGGACTGGCGATCACCAAGAAGTCGCGCGTGCAGGCGGTCCTCCGGGACGACACGAAGGTGCCGCTGCCCACGGTGCGGACCCGGCACCTGCCGGTGCTTTCGCTGGTCAGCGAGGGTCTTGTCGCCGACCCGAGCGGACTGCTGGACGCCGACGACATCAAGCCCGCCAAGCCGGAGACGTCGCCCAGCGAGTAACCCCTCGGCGCACCCACTCGGAGCAAAGGCTAAATTGGTAGGACCAGTTTCGCCGGAGCGTCCCGGACCTCCGCCTGGCCCACCATTCCGACCTGGGAGTTCGCCGTGCCGCCTCTCCGTTCCCGGACCACCACCCACGGCCGCAACGCGGCGGGCGCCCGCTCGCTCTGGCGCGCCACCGGCATGACCGACAGCGACTTCGGCAAGCCGATCGTGGCGATCGCCAACTCCTACACGCAGTTCGTGCCCGGCCACGTGCACCTGAAGGACCTCGGCGAGATCGTCGCGGGCGCGGTCAAGGAAGCCGGTGGCGTCGCGCGCGAGTTCCACACCATCGCCGTCGACGACGGTATCGCCATGGGCCACTCCGGCATGCTCTACTCGCTGCCCTCGCGCGAGATCATCGCCGACTCGGTCGAGTACATGGTCAACGCGCACCAGGCCGACGCGCTGGTGTGCATCTCCAACTGCGACAAGATCACCCCGGGCATGCTCAACGCCGCGATGCGGCTCAACATCCCGGTCGTGTTCGTCTCCGGCGGGCCGATGGAGGCCGGCAAGGCCGTCGTCGTGGGCGGGGTCGCGCAGGCGCCGACCGACCTGATCACGGCGATCGCCGCGTCGGCGAGCACCGAGGTCGACGACGAAGGCCTCGACGTCGTCGAGCGCTCGGCCTGCCCGACCTGCGGCTCGTGCTCCGGCATGTTCACCGCGAACTCGATGAACTGCCTCACCGAGGCGCTGGGCCTGTCCCTGCCGGGCAACGGTTCCACGCTGGCGACGCACGCCGCGCGCCGCGCGCTGTTCGAGGAAGCCGGCCGCACGGTCGTCGAGCTGTGCCGGAAGTGGTACGAGCAGGACGACGACTCGGTCCTGCCGCGCTCGATCGCGTCGAAGGCGGCGTTCGAGAACGCGATGGCCCTCGACATGGCGATGGGCGGCTCGACGAACACGGTGCTGCACATCCTCGCCGCCGCCCAGGAAGGCGAGATCGACTTCACGATCGCCGACATCGACGCGATCGGCCGCCGTGTGCCGTGCCTGTCGAAGGTGGCGCCGAACTCCGACTACCACATGGAGGACGTCCACCGGGCCGGCGGAATCCCGGCGATCCTCGGCGAGCTGTACCGCGGCGGGTTGCTGAACACCGACGTCCGGTCGGTGCACTCCCCCGACCTCGACTCGTGGCTGAACGAGTGGGACATCCGGGCGAAGGCTCCGTCGGAGAAGGCGGTCGAGCTGTTCCACGCGGCGCCGGGCGGGGTCCGCACGACGCAGGCGTTCTCGACGGAGAACCGCTGGTCGTCGCTGGACACGGACGCGGCGGGCGGGTGCATCCGCGACGTCGAGCACGCGTACACGAAGGACGGCGGCCTGGCGATCCTGCGCGGCAACCTCGCCGAGAACGGCGCGGTGATCAAGGCCGCGGGCATCGACGAGGAGCTGTGGCACTTCGAGGGCCCGGCGCGGGTGCTGGAGAGCCAGGAGGAGGCCGTGTCGGCGATCCTCAAGAAGGAGATCCAGCCGGGCGAGGTCCTGGTGATCCGCTACGAGGGTCCGGCGGGCGGTCCGGGCATGCAGGAGATGCTGCACCCGACGGCGTTCCTCAAGGGTTCCGGCCTGGGCAAGAAGTGCGCCCTGATCACGGACGGCCGTTTCTCGGGCGGTTCCTCGGGCATCTCGGTGGGCCACATCTCGCCGGAGGCGGCGGCGGGCGGCCTGATCGGCCTGGTCGAGAACGGCGACCGGATTCTCCTGGACATCCACGAGCGCCGGCTGGAGCTGCTGGTGGACCCGGAGGTGCTGGCCGAGCGGCGGTCGAAGATGGAGGCGTCCGAGCGGCCGTGGCAGCCGAAGGAGCGCCAGCGCCCGGTGACGGCGGCCCTGCGCGCGTACGCCCGGATGGCGACGTCGGCGGACACCGGCGCGGTCCGCGACGTGAACAAGTAAGCCTGGCTCAAGCCGCGAAGGCCGTCCCGTTCTCCGGGGCGGCCTTCACGGTGTCCAGGCCGGTCACCGCGTCAAAACGATGACCACCACCGCGGCCGCGGCCGCCAGCAACAGCGAAACCAGCCCCAGCGGCAACGGCCGTTTCCGCCACGGCGTGTTCCGCTCCAGCGAAATCGGCCCGGAACCGGTGAACAGCAGGCTCAACGCCGAAGCCGCCAGCAGCAGCTCGAACTCGAAGCCCTGCCCCTGGCCCTCGAAGAACCCGCCGTGGAACTTCGCGTAGACGGCGTTGGCCATGACCCCGAGCAGCCCGGCCGCGGCCAGCGGCGTGAACAGCCCGACGACCACCAGCACGCCGCCGCCGAGCTCGACGATCCCGGTGATCCACGACAGCAACGTCGTCTGCTTGTGGTAGCCGAACGTCTCCAGCACCCGCGCGAAGCCGCCGATGCCCGGCCCGCCGAACAGGCCGAACAGGTGCTGCAGGCCGTGCGCGCCCATGGTCGCGCCGAGTGCCACGCGCAGGATCAGCAGGCCGAGCCCGAGCCCGCCTTGCCGCGGCGCGTCGTCGGGCCCGTCGTCCTCGACGTCCGGCAGGAGGCTGGTCGGCTGCTGCGAAAAGTCGTCTCCACTGCTCACGCGCGAAGAGTAGGGGATGCGGGCTGACCTGGCGAGAGACCGCGCCGCGCGTCAGTACTCCCCGTGCACGAGGTTGTCCGGCAGCTCCCCGCCGGCGTACCGCGCGATCTCGGCCGCGGCGACGGCGTACGACCGCGCCCGCACCCCGCGCACGGCCCCGCCGACGTGCGGCGTCAGCAGCAGCCCGGGCGCCTGCCACAGCGGGTGCCCGGGCGGCGGCGGCTCGGGATCGGTGACGTCGAGCGCGGCGCGCAGCCGACGTGTGGTCAGTTCGGCGACCAGGGCGCCGGTGTCCACGACGGCGCCGCGGGCGACGTTGACCAGCACCGCGCCGTCCCGCATCTCGGCGAGGAACTCCGCGTCGACCATCCCGCGGGTGCGCGAGGTCAGCGGCACCATCAGCACGACGACGTCGTGCAGGCCGAGCAGCGACGGCAGCTCCCGCACGCCGTGGACGCCGTCCCGCGCGGTCATCCCGACCATGGTGCACCGCGCGTCGAACGGCTCGAGCCGCCGCCGCAGGTGCTGCCCCAGGTCGCCGGCGCCGATGACGAGGACGCGCTTGCCCTGCAGCGTGTCGGTGCTCTGCCGTTCCCACCGGCCTTCGCGCTGCGCCGCGCCGAAGACGTCCAGTTTCCGGTACATCGAGAGCAGCGCGGCGACCACCCACTCGGCGGTGCTCCCGCCGTGCGCGCCCCGGCAGGTGGAAAGCAGGACGCCGTCGGGCACCTTGCCGACCCAGTCCTCGGCGCCGGCGGACAGCAGCTGGATCAGCTTCAGGTTCGGCAGCGTGCGCCACAGCTCCTCGCCCGGCGGGTGCTTGCCGGGGATGAGCACTTCGGCTTTCGCGGCCTCGGGCGGCATCTGCTCGCCCCACTGGTGGCGGACGGGCAGGACCCGCGGCACCTCGGCGAGCACGGTCAGGCCCTCGTCGTCGGGCACCAGCACGGTCAGCGTCATGATCCTCACCGTAATCGAGGAGTACTCACCCATGGTTCACGCACCGGCCCCTAGGCTCGGGGATCATGCGAACCCGGTACCGGTCGGCCCTGCTGGCGATCCTGGCCTGCGGCGTCCTGCTGCCCGCCGGGTGCGCGCGGTTCGACGACACCGCGGCGGGCCAGACCTTCAGCCCCGCGCCCGTGCCCAGCCCCGAGTCGCCGCCCGAGGTCCAGGGCCCCGGCGCGGACTCCGGCGGCGACGGCAAGCAGGCGCGGCCCGGTCAGTCGGCCACGCCCGTGCCGCCGCCGCAGGGCTGCAAGGACTTCGACCCGGCGGTGATCGCGACGTGCCTGGACACCGTCGCCGCGGTCGCCGGCCTGCCGGGCGACGGGGCGACGCCGAGCGCCCTCGCGGGCGAGCGCAAGAGCGGCCGCGTGCTGCTGGCGACGGCGGGCAAGGACGCGACGGACTTCGCGAAGCTCGACGTCCAGGCGGCCGGCGACGGCGGCCTGACAGGCCTCGCGCTTTCGCCTTCGTACGTCGAGGACCAGCTCGTGTTCGCCTACGTGACGACGGCGACGGACAACCGCGTCGTGCGCTTCGCCAAAGGCCAGGCGGCCAAGCCGGTGCTCACCGGGATCCCGAAGGGCGCGACCGGCAACCGCGGCACGATCAGCGCCGACAACCGCGGCGCGCTGCTCGTCGCCACCGGCGACGCGGGTAACTCGAACGCCGCCGCCGACCCGAACTCCCTGGCCGGGAAAGTGCTGCGGATCGACACGTCCGGCAAGGCCGCGGCCGGCAACCCGAACGGCGCGCTGGCCGTGGCGGCCGGGCTGCACGCGCCGGGAGGGCTGTGCGCCTCCGCCGACGGCGGCCGCGTCTGGGTCACCGACCGGCTCGCCGACAAGGACGCCCTCTACCGGGTGCAGGCCGGGCAGCCGCTGACGACGCCGGCGTGGACGTGGCCGGACAAGCCGGGGGTCGCGGGCTGCGCGGACTTCGTCGACTCGATCGGCTTCGTGGAGGTGGCGGCTTCCGTGGCCGCCAACCTGCAGAACGTCCCCGTGTCGAAGGAGGGCGCGGTGACCGGGAAGCCCCAGATCTCCCTCGACGGCAAGACCGGCAAGCCGCCGGAGACGTTCGGGCGGCTCGCCGGGATGAGCATGATCAACCCCCAGCTCGCGGTGGCCGGCACGGTCAACAAGGACGGCGGCACGCCCGTGTCGAGCGACGACCGCGTCGTGCTGATCACGCCGGCGACCTCCGGCGGCGGCAACGGCAAGGACTGACAGCTTCTCCCGGACCTGGCTATGACAGGGGCTTCAGCTCCACCCGTCGTCCCTCTGCCGACGACGTCAGCCCGGCCTCCGCGAGCTGCAGCCCGCGTGCCGCCGAGAAGAAGTCGTAGCGGTGTTGCCGCCCGGCGACGACGTCTCGGACGAACTCCTCCCACTGCGCCTTGAAGCCGTTGTCGAACTCGGCGTTGTCCGGCACCTCCTGCCACTGATCGCGGAAGGGCTCGGTGGCGGGCAGGTCCGGGTTCCACACGGGCTTCGGCGTCGCCGAGCGGTGCTGGACGCGGCAGCGTCGCAGGCCGGCGACGGCGCTGCCCTCGGTGCCGTCGACCTGGAACTCGACCAGCTCGTCGCGGAAGACCCGCGTCGACCACGACGAGTTGATCTGCGCGATCGCCCCCGATTCGAGTTCGAAGATGCCGTATGCGGCGTCGTCGGCTGTCGCCGCGTACGCGTCACCCTGCTCGTCCCAGCGGCGCGGGATGTGCGTGACCGCCTTCGCGGTCACCGCGCGGACCGCGCCGAAGAGGTTCTCCAGCACGTAGTTCCAGTGGCAGAACATGTCGAGCACGATCCCGCCGCCGTCCTCGGCGCGGTAGTTCCAGCTCGGCCGCTGCGCCTCCTGCCAGTCGCCCTCGAAGACCCAGTAGCCGAACTCGCCGCGCACCGACAGGATCCGGCCGAAGAACCCGCCGTCGACCAGGCGACGCAGCTTCCGCAGCCCGGGCAGGAAGAGCTTGTCGTGGACGACGCCGTGACAGATCCCGGCGTCGCGCGCGAGGCCGGCCAGCTCCAGCGCGGCGGGCAGCGTCTCGGCCAGCGGCTTCTCGGCGTAGACGTGCTTGCCCGCGGCGATCGCCGCCCGCACCGACGGCTCGCGCGCCGAGGTCAGCTGCGCGTCGAAGTAGATCCGCACGTCGTCCAGCGCCGAATCGACGTCGGTCGTCCACGCGGTCAGGCCGTGCCGGTCGGCGATTTCCTTGAGTTTCGCCGCGTTGCGCCCGGCGAGAATCGGTTCGAGCTGCACGCGGGAGCCGTCGGGCAGCTCGACGCCGCCCTGCTCGCGGATGGCCAGCACCGACCGGAGCAGGTGCTGCCGGTAGCCCATCCGGCCGGTGACCCCGTTGAGCAGCACTCCGATGGCGGTCTGGTTCATCGCTGCCGGCCTTCCTGGTGGAGGGGTTCCCCGCCGGGCGGCGAGGGGACACCCGGGATGTCGTATTCCGCGCGACGCCCGCACATGCCGTAGCCGTCGGGGTTCGACGGCGTCGCGACCCGGACGCCCGCCTGGTCGAGGTGGCTCCCGTCGCCGTCGGCGAGGGCCTTGAGGTGCGCGCCGGTCAGTTCGGCGGCCTTCAGGGCCCCGGCCTGCCAGCGCGGTACCCAGTCTCCGATTTTCGGCGACACCAGCGCGACGGCCGCCCGGTGGAAAGACCTCAGCGGCTCCGGATCGCCGTTCAGCAGCGCTTCGCGCAGCGGCAGGTAGCCGCGAACCGCCAGGTCACGACGTCTTTTGGCGGCCTCGTCGGTTTTCGGCAACGCGGCGGCCTCGGCGTAGGTCCCCGCGTCCGCGAGCACGTCGGGCGGGAAGGTGAACACGGCGTCGCCCGCCTCGGGCAGGCCGCTGTTCTGCATGAGGACGGTGACGCGCAGGCCGCCGCCCTGCACCATCCGGTGGACGGTCCCCGGCGCGAACCACGCGATCATGCCGGCTTCGAGCGGCGTCTCCGCGTACCCGCCGGTGCTCAGCGTCTGGACGGCGCCTCGCCCGGCCGTGACGACGTAGGCCTCGGTGCAGGCGAGGTGGACGTGCGGGCTACCGCCGAGGACACCATCTTCGGCTTCCCATTCGTAGGCGCGTAAGTGCGAAATTCCGATTCCACCTGGAAGCGTGAATTCGTTCATGACCATCCGTGCCTGTCGAGGTAGTCGGTCACCTGATCGCGGTCCCACGCACCGTCCGCGACGACGACCCGGTAGCGGTACGTGAAGCTTTCCCCCGGCGGGAGGGCGAATTCCTCGAAGAACGCCCACGAGAAGGCCACCATGGGCGTGTCCTTGCTTCGGACGAACCAGTGGGACTCGTGGATGGCGTCGTCGTTTTCCGGTGCGTGCGCGAAGACGAGCGTCGAATGCGCGTCGACGTCGTCGTGTTCGCCGACGAAGGCCAGCCACGGCGCCTGCGCGCCCATCATGTCGTCGCCGCCGAGACCACCGGGCCCGAAGACGCGGCCGCCACCGAAGTCACGCGGACCTCGCCAGTGCAGGCCGGTGTACCCGGCTTGTTCGCGCCCGGCGGTGGTCGGGCTGCCGAACACGAGCGGCGCGTCGCGGACGTTGGTCAGCTCGATGCCCCAGTCGATCGCCCAGGCGCCCTCGCCGGGTTCGACGGAGTGGACGGCGATGTCACGCCGTTCGCGCGCCCACTCGTCGCCGCGGTGGGTCACCCAGGTGAGCCGTTCGGTGAAGGTCAGCCGGTCACCTTCGACGGTGAACCCGGCGAACTCGTCGTGGCGCATCGAGCCGATGCGGTCGGGCAGCTCCTGGTACCAGCGGCCGGGGACGTAGGTGTGGCCGCCCCAGAAGTTCTGGCCGGACAGGTGGCTCGAGGTCATCTGCAGGCCCTTGTGCCACCGGTGGTCGGCGGGCCGGTACCCGCTGACGCGCCGGCCGCGCAGCGTGCGCAACGGGTGGGTGTAGGGCTTGGGCGACTCGTAGACGACGGCGTCGGGCTTGTACACATAGGACATCAGCGCGACCCCGCCGGCCTCGACGGTCACGCGGTCGCCGTGCCGGTGGGTGACGGTGATCGCGGCGCTCATCCCGCGGTCACCCCGGCCATCCCCCGGTAGAACGGATCCCCCGGCACGATCTCCCCGCGGCGCACGGTCCGCCCGGTGGAGGCGGCTTTGTAGAGAGCGGCGACGAACTCCAGCACCCGCCGTCCATCCCGCCCACTGCACGGCGGCCGCTGTCCGGCCCGATAGGCATCCAGGACGGGCGCCAACGCGGCGGCGTGCGAGCTGCCGACGTCCTCGGCCGGCCCGGCCGGTATTCCGGCAACGTGCGGCGCGGGGGTGTACCGCCAGTTTTCGGCGACGTGGCCGTAGAGGTGCGTGAGCTCGACGGTGGCGCGCTCGCAGTCGACCCGGATCCGGCTCACTTCGTCGGGCGAAAGGACACTGTTGACGACGGTGGCCAGCGCCCCGGACCCGAACCGGACGAGCGCTGTGGAGACGTCCTCGGTCTCGACGTCGTGCACGAGCCGCCCGGTCATCGCCTGGACTTCGGCCCACTCGCCGTCGCCGCCTTCGTCATCGGCGAGCAGGTGGAGCAGCAGATCCATCTGGTGGATGCCGTGGCCCATGGCGGGCCCACCGCCTTCGGTCGCCCACCGCCCCCGCCACGGGACCGCGTAGTAGGCGGCGTCGCGGTACCAGGTGGTCTGACAATGCGCGACGAGCGGACGCCCGAGTTCCCCCTTCGCGAGCAGTTCCCGAAAATGGGCGACGGCGGACCCGGACCGCTGCTGGTAGACGAAGGAGACATACGGGCCGCCCTCGAGTTCGGCGGAGGTCATCTCGTCGTATTCGGCCAGCGAACGACAAGGCGGCTTCTCACACCAGGCCCAGGCTCCGCTCTCGAGGACCTTCTTGGTCTGTTCGACGTGCAGCCCGGGCGGAGTACAGATCGAGACGAGGTCGGGTTCCTGCGCGGCGAGCAGGGAGTCGAGGTCCGGGTAAGGCTCGGCGTGGTCGGTGGTCGCACAAAAAGCGAGCGCCCGGCCTTCATCGACATCGGCGGCGGCCACGAGATCGACATCGTCGTGGTGGGCTTGGTAAGCAGCGCGGTGACTGGCGGCAATGGCCCCGGTCCCGACCACGGCGACCCGCAAACGCTTTCCCCGAGCCACCCGGCCTCCCTCCTCACCAGCTTCGGCGACGTCTCCGCGAGCGCCGACCAAAGCGCGTCCGCACGTCGCTGGCCCCGCGCGGCTCCTTCGCCGGCGCATCCCTTCCGCCGTGTGGGCCCTTCCGCGACACCGCCGGCGCCTCCCACCGGCCGCCCGCAGCCTCCTGCGGCTCGCCCTCCGACCGTCTCAGAAAGCGCTTTCTCGCGCAACGGCCGCCATCGATGTCAACGATGTCACCGCAGGCGCACAACCGGAACGGACGACTGAGCCACGACCACCCGCGCGTCCCCCGCCGGATCGGCTGGAAGCACGGCGCCCCGGGCAGCTCCACCGGCGGCCCGCAGCCACCTCAACCGGTACCGGGGTTGCCGAGAGCCGGGTCAGCGGCTCTTGCTGCGGGGCTCACGTTTCCGCGGCTGCCGGCTCTCGGCCCGCGCCGCTCGGATGTCCAGGAAAGCGGCCACGCACGACACGAGCGCGGCCAGCAGCCCGAGGAACCGGCCGAAACCGGGCCCGATGGCGATGCCGGCGGCGTCGAAGATGCCGCGCTGGTCTGCGTCGAACTCCCAGTCCAGCGTGAACCACCCGACGACCATCAGCAGCAGCGACGCCACGGCGACCACCAGCCACAGGTGCGGCAGGCCGCTGACCCGGGCTTTCCGGATTCGCCCGAAGAAGACCACGACCAGCCCGGCCAGCAGCAGCGGCAGCGGCGGGCACCACGCGAAGAAGCTCGAGTGCCAGGCGTCGCGGACGACGTCACTGTGCTCCAACTGCGAGAGGATGTCTTCGATGTCCGGCTTGTTGGTGCTCAGCGTGGTCCACGGCAGGAACATCGAGCCCAGCGCGAGCAGCCCGGCCGCCAGGCCGAGCCACTCGCGCCAGGTGACGCTTTTGACGGAGAAGGACAACGGTCAGGAACCGACGCGCTCGATGATCAGCTCGCGGACCCGCTTGGCGTCGGCCTGCCCCTTGGTCGCCTTCATGACCGCACCGACGATCGCGCCCGCCGCGGCGACCTTGCCGCCGCGGATCTTGTCCGCGACGTCCGGCTGCCCAGCCAGGGCCTCGTCGATCGCCGCGAGCAGCGCCGAGTCGTCCGAGACGACCTTCAGCCCCCGCTTCTCGACGACCTCGCGCGGCTCGCCCTCACCGGCGAGCACGCCCTGGACGACCTCCTTCGCGAGCTTGTTCGTCAGCTCGCCGGAGGAAACCAGCCCGATGACCTCGGCCACCTGCTTCGGCGTGATCGTCAGGTCGGCCAGCTCGACCTCGCGGGTGTTCGCCTCCTGCGCCAGGGTGTTGACCCACCAGCCGCGGGCTTCGTCCGGCGACGCGCCGGCCTCGACCGTGGCCGCGACGAGGTCGACAGCACCGACGTTCAGCAGGTCACGCAGGGCTTCGTCGGAAAGCGACCACTCGGCCTGGATCCGCTTCCGCCGCTCGGACGGCATCTCCGGCAGCGTGCCGCGCAGCTGTTCGACCCACTCGCGGGACGGCGCGATCGGGACCAGGTCGGGCTCCGGGAAGTACCGGTAGTCCTCCGCGGTCTCCTTCGTCCGGCCGGACGACGTGGTGCCGTCGGCCTCCTGGAAGTGCCGTGTCTCCTGCTTGATCGAACCGCCCTCGGCGAGGATCGCCGCCTGCCGCGTCATCTCGTAGCGAACGGCCCGTTCGACGCTGCGCAGCGAGTTGACGTTCTTCGTCTCGGTGCGGGTGCCGAACTCGGTCGCGTCCTTCGCCATCAGCGAAACGTTCGCGTCGCACCGCAGCGAGCCCTGGTCCATGCGGACATCGGACACGTCGAGCGCGCGCAGCAGGTCGCGCAGCGCGCTCACGTAGGCGCGAGCGACCTCGGGAGCCCGCTCGCCGGTGCCCTCGATCGGCTTGGTGACGATTTCGATCAGCGGAACGCCGGCCCGGTTGTAGTCGAGCAGCGAGTGCTCGGCACCGTGGATCCGGCCGGTGGCGCCGCCGACGTGCAGCGACTTGCCGGTGTCCTCCTCCATGTGCGCGCGCTCGATCTCCACGCGCACGACCTCGCCGTCGTCGAGCGTGACGTCGAGGTAGCCGTTGAAGGCGATCGGCTCGTCGTACTGCGACGTCTGGAAGTTCTTCGGCATGTCCGGGTAGAAGTAGTTCTTCCGGGCGAACCTGCACCACTCGGCGATCTCGCAGTTCAGCGCGAGACCGATCCGGATCGCGCCCTCGACGGCCTTCCCGTTGAGCGCCGGCAGCGCGCCGGGCAGGCCGAGGCAGGTCGGGCAGACCTTCGTGTTCGGCTCGCCGCCGAACTCGTTGGCGCAGCCGCAGAACATCTTGGTGTTGGTGTTGAGCTCGACGTGGACTTCGAGCCCGAGCACCGGGTCGAAGCGTTCGATGACGTCGGCGTAGTCCATCAACTCGGCCACGGCAGTCACTTCGTTCCTCCCAGCTCCGGGACCTTGTGGATGAGCGCTCCACCGGCGGCGGCGTCACGGGCGGCCTCGTAGGCGGCGCCGACCCGGTAGAGCCGGTCGTCGGCGAGCGCCGGGGCCATGATCTGCAGGCCGACCGGCAGGCCGTCCTCGTCGGACAGCCCGCTCGGCACGCTCATCGCGGCGTTGCCCGCCAGGTTCGACGGGATCGTGCACAGGTCGGCGAGGTACATCGCCATCGGGTCGTCCACGCGCTCGCCGATCTTGAACGCCGTCGTCGGCGTCGTGGGCGAAACGAGGACATCGACCTTTTCGAAGGCGGCGTCGAAGTCACGCGTGATCAGCGTGCGCACCTTCTGCGCCGAGCCGTAGTAGGCGTCGTAGTAGCCGGACGACAACGCGTAGGTCCCCAGCATGATGCGCCGCTTGACCTCGGCTCCGAAGCCCTTCTCGCGAGTCAGCGACATGACCTCTTCGGCGCTGTGCGTGCCGTCGTCGGCGACGCGCAGGCCGTACCGCATGGCGTCGAACCGCGCGAGGTTCGAGGAGCACTCGCTCGGCGCGATCAGGTAGTACGCGGGCAGCGCGTAGACGAAGTTCGGGCAAGACACCTCGACGACCTCGGCACCGAGCGCGCGCAGCTGCTCGACCGCGGCCTGGAACGACCGCTCGACACCCGGCTGGTAGCCGTCGCCGCCGAACTCCTTCACGACGCCGACCTTGACGCCCTTCAGGTCACCCGTCATGCCCTGCCGAGCCGCGGCGACCACCGGCGGCACCGGCGCGTCGATGGAGGTCGAGTCCAGCGGGTCGTGCCCGGCGATGACCTCGTGCAGCAGGGCGGCGTCGAGCACCGTCCGCGCACAGGGCCCGGCCTGGTCGAGCGACGACGAAAAAGCGACGAGGCCGTAGCGCGACACCCCGCCGTAGGTCGGCTTGACCCCGACGGTGCCGGTGACGGACCCGGGCTGCCGGATCGACCCACCGGTGTCGGTCCCGATGGCGATGGCGGCCTCGAACGCCGCGATCGACGCCGACGAGCCACCGCCCGACCCGCCCGGGATGCGGGCGTGGTCCCACGGGTTGTGCGTCGGGCCGTACGCCGAGTTCTCGGTCGACGAGCCCATGGCGAACTCGTCCATGTTCGTCTTGCCGAGAATCACGACACCGGCCTCGCGCAGCTTGCGCGTCACGGTCGCGTCGTACGGCGGGATCCAGCCTTCGAGCGTTTTCGAACCACAGGTCGTCGGCACGCCCTCGGTGGTCAGGACGTCCTTGAGCGCGAGCGGCACGCCGGCCAGCGCCGAGGCGGGCGAGTTCCCCCCGGCGATGCCCTCGTCGACGGCCTTGGCCGCGGCCAGCGCGCCCTCGGTGTCGACGTGCAGGAACGCGTGGATGTGGTCGTCGACCTCGGCGATCCGGTCCAGGTGGGCCTGGGTGACCTCGACCGCGGACACCTCGCGCGTGTGGATCTTCTCCGCCAGCTCCGCGGCGGTCAGCTTGATGAGCTCGGTCACTGCTCTTCCCCCAGAATCCGCGGCACCCGGAAGCGGCCGTCCTCGGCGGCCGGCGCACCGGCCAGCGCCTGCTGCTGCGTGAGCCCGGGACGGACGACGTCCTGCCGGAAGACGTTCGTCAGCGGCACGGCGTGCGAGGTCGGCGGCACGTCGTCGGCGGCGACCTCGCTCACCTTGGCCACCGAGTCCAGGATCTGGTCGAGCTGACCGGCGAAGACGTCGAGCTCGTCATCGGTCACGGCCAGCCTGGCCAGCTTCGCGAGGTGCGCGACCTCGTCTCGGGAAATGTTGGGCACGCGGGTGACTCCCGGGTTGTGCTGTGCGGGTTGTCTCGGAAGCTGCAAGTCTATGGTGACGACGTCGGACGACTCGACTGGGTTACGCCCGGCGCAGGCCGGGTGCCGTCCGGCGACGCTCGACTCCCGCCCGGCGGACAGCAGGCCCACGGACCGGGTGGGTCTGTCACAATCGGCGACCGGCATCGAGCGTCCCACGGCAAGGCTGGGACGCCAGAGGTGAGAGGGGCGCGTGGTGTCGTTCCTGATCCGGGTCCTCCTTCCGGACAGCCCGGGGACCCTCGGCGCGGTCGCCACGGCGCTCGGCACGGTAGGCGCCGACATCCTCAGCGTGGACGTCGTCGAGCGCGGCACCGGAGTGGCGGTGGACGACCTCGTGGTCGAGCTCCCGTCCGGCCGGCTGCCCGACGCGCTCATCACGGCGGCCGAGAGTGTCGAAGGCGTCGAGGTGGACGCGGTCCGCCCCTACGCGGGCGTGCTGGACACGCACCGCGAGCTCGAACTCGTCGAAGAAATCGCCGCGCAGCCGAAGTCGGGCCTCGACATCCTGGCCGAGGGCGTGCCCCGCATCGTGCGCGCCGGCTGGGCGATGATCGTCGAACACGCCGAGACCGGCGCCCTCCGGCTGGCGTCGTCGAGCGCCGCCCCGGAGACGCCGATCACCGACCTGCCCTGGCTGCCGCTCGAGCGTGCGACGGTGCTCGACGGCGAAGAGGCCTGGATCCCGGAGACGTGGAAGGAACTGGGCACCGAGCTGGCGGCCACGCCGCTCGGCAAACCGGGCAAGGCACTGCTCGTCGCCCGCCCCGGCGGCCCGGCCTTCCGGGCGGCCGAGGTCGCCCGGCTCGCCCACCTCGCCGGGATCGTCGCGGTCGTCCTGGACGGCTAACCCCGCACGTCGTCGAAAAGGGGACGAGCCCGAGTGGGCTCGTCTCCTTTTCGACGAATGCCAGGGTCAGACGTCGATCTGGTAGGCGATCAGGCTGATGTGGGGGAACGGCCGCCAGTCCCGTTCGGCCAGGCGCGCGAACCCGAGACGCTCGTAGAGCCGGTGAGCGGAGTGCATCCGGTCGAGACTGCTGAGCACCACCTTGGGGACGCCCAGCTCCCGCGCACGGTCGAGCACGGCCCGCGTCAAGGCTTCGCCGACACCGCGACCACGTGCTGACGGCGCCACCGCGAGCATCCGGAACTCCAGCTCTCCCGGACGCGAAATCTCGGCGTATGGAGACCCCGGCTGCACGACGGTCACGGTCCCGAGCACCTCCCCCGCCGCATCGACGGCGACGAGCACCTCGGCCAGCTCGGCCCGGCTCGCGACGTCACGCAGCTTCGCGTCATAACCGACGTCGTCGGCCAAGTGACCATCGACGTCGTAGGCCCGAACCGTGACCTCGCCCGCCGCGGCGTACTCCTCGGGCCGCGGTGGCCGGATTTCGACATCACCCATCCGTCTCCCCAGACTCTTCTTCGGCGGTCTCGTCGCCGGCCGGCAGCGCCACCTCCTGCGCCGCCTCGGGCCCCCGCTCCAGCAGCACGCGGAAGCCTGCTTCGTCGAGCACCGGCACCTTGAGCTGCACGGCCTTGTCGTATTTCGAGCCAGGCGAGTCCCCGACGACGACGAACGACGTCTTCTTCGAGACCGACCCGGCGGCCTTGCCGCCACGGGCCATGATGACCTCCTTGGCTTCGTCGCGGGAGAAGCCGTCGAGCGACCCCGTCACCACGATCGACAGGCCTTCGAGGTTGCGCGGGACGGAATCGTCGCGTTCCTCCTCCATCCGCACGCCGGCGCGTCGCCACTTTTCGACGATCTCGCGGTGCCAGCCGACCTCGAACCACTCCCGCGTCGCGCGCGCGATGGTCGGGCCGACGCCGTCGACGTCCGCCAGCTCTTCCTCGGTCGCCTGCTCGATGGCTTCGATCGAGCCGAACTCGCGGGCCAGCGCCTGCGCCGCCGTCGGCCCCACGTGCCGAATCGACAAAGCGACCAGCACCTTCCACAGTGGCCGGTCCTTCGCCACGTCGAGGTTGGCGAGCAGCTTTCGCGCGTTCGCCGACAACTCGCCGGCCTTCGTGCGGAACAGCTCGACCTCGGCGAGGCTGTCCTCGTTCAGGTCGAAGACGTCACCCTCGTCGGCGACCACTCGCGCGTCGAGCAGCGCGACCGCGGCCTCGTACCCGAGGACCTCGATGTCGAAGGCGCCGCGCCCGGCCAAGCTGAAGAGGCGCTCACGCAGCTGCGCTCGGCAGAACCGGCTGTTCGGGCAGCGGATGTCCTTGTCGCCTTCCTTCTGGTAGGCGAGCTCGGTACCGCATTCCGGGCAATGGGTGGGCATGACGAACTCGCGTTCGTCGCCGGTGCGCGCGTCCACCACCGGCCCGAGGACCTCGGGGATGACGTCGCCGGCCTTCCGGATGACGATCCGGTCGCCGATGAGCACGCCCTTGCGCTTGACCTCCTCCTGGTTGTGGAGGGTGGCCCGCGCGACGGTCGACCCCGCGACCTTGACCGGCTCGGTGACCGCGAACGGCGTCACCCGTCCGGTCCGCCCGACGTTGACCTGGATGTCCAGCAGCGTCGTGATCGCTTCTTCCGGCGGGTACTTGTAGGCGATCGCCCACCGCGGCGCGCGCGACGTCGTGCCCAGCCGCCGCTGCAGCGCCACCCGGTCGACCTTGATGACCACGCCGTCGATTTCGTGCTCGGCGTCGTGCCGGTGCTCACCCCAGTAGGTGATGTGCTCGGTGAGCTCCTCGGCGGACGTCAGGACCTTGCTGTGGGGCGACACCGGCAGCCCCCACGCGGCCAGCGCGTCGTACGCCTCCGACTGACGCTGCGGTTCGAAGCCCTCGCGCTTGCCGAGGCCGTGGCAGATCAGCCGCAGCCGGCGCTCGCGCGTGATCTTCGGGTCCTTCTGCCGCAGCGACCCGGCCGCGGTGTTGCGCGGATTCGCGTAGGGCGGCTTGCCCGCTTCGACCATCTTCGCGTTCAGCTCGAGGAAGTCCTCGACGCGGAAGTAGACCTCGCCGCGCACCTCGACCAGGGCGGGAACCGGGAACTGGTCGGTGCTCGCGAGCGTCTCCGGCACCTGGTCGAGCGTGCGCATGTTCAGCGTCACGTCTTCTCCCGTGCGGCCGTCACCCCGGGTGAGCGCCCGGGTGAGGTGGCCGTTTTCGTACAGGAGGTTGATCGCGAGTCCGTCGATCTTCAGCTCGGCGAGGAACTCGGTGTGCCCGACCTCCTTCTCGACGCGCTCCACCCAGACGAGGAACTCGTCCTCGTCGAAGACGTTGTCGAGGCTGAGCATGCGCTCGAGGTGGTCGTACGCGGTGAACTCGGTCGAGAACGTGCCCCCGACGCGCTGGCTCGGCGATTCGGGGGTGACCAGCGCCGGGTGCTGCTCCTCGATCCGCTCCAGCTCACCGAGCAGCTCGTCGAACTGCCCGTCGGAGATGATCGGCGAGTCCAGGACGTAGTAGCGGAACTGGTGGTTGCGCAGTTCCTCCGCGAGGGCGCCGTGGCGCTCGCGCACGTCGGCCGGGACGTCGGTGACGTCCTCCGCGGTGATCTGCTCCTGGGGGAGTTCGGTGCTGCTCACAGGTGGTGAGCCTAGTCGGCGGCACCGACAATTTCGTCCGGTCCGGCGTCCAGCCCGCGGACCAGTTCACGGAACTCCAGAAGGGTGATCGCGCCCGCCGGTTCGGCCGCCGCGGTCTCCACGCGCCGTAGTCGTTCGGCGGCGAGCCGTTCACCCAATGTCGCGTCGAGCGGCAAGAACGTCATGGTCTGCCGGGCGGCCTCGTCGAGGCCTTCGAAGCCCGGGTGGAAGACGGCGACGTCGACCACGCGCTCGTCCTCGTCGACCTGCGCGACGACCCGGACGTCGGCCAGCGCGATCCGGTGCTCCCCGAGGGTGACGGTGACCTCCGTCGGATCGGGCACGGGCGGGACCGAGTCGTGGTACTCCCAGATCGCGTCTTCCGGCGGCGCGGCGGCCCGCCACGCGTCGGTGAACGGACGCAGCTCCGGGTCCTCCTGGCCGGTCACGACCAGGGCGTAGATCGCCCGACGACCACGTTCGAGCGAAAAGTGCAGCCGTGGGTGCAGCGCCTCGACGAGCTGGCAGAGCTCGTGCTCGACCCGGTGCGGCTCACCTTCGCCGAGGGCAGCGCTGACCATCGGGAGCAGGTCGTACCAACTGCGCCAGAACGCCTCCGCGGCCGCCGCCGGGTCCTCCGGCACGTGCTGCTCGGGCCACGCGGTGCGCGGGTCGGGCGGATCGGCGTCGGTGCTCTTGCGGCGGAACAGGCGCATGGCTACAGGTGGTCCTCGTTCGGTCGGCTACCCCGCCACGCTACTGGCCGGGCCGGGTGGACGTCGGCGAGTCGCCGGATTCCGTCACCAGCCTTCCGGGGGCTCCACGAAGGCCTTACCGAGATCACGCGTCAGCGCCAGGACGCGCCGCATCCAGTCGGGTGTGGCACCGGCGAGACCACAGGCCGGGGTCGGCACCGCGCGTTCGGCGAGAACGCTGCGGTTGAAGCCGAGCCGGTCGGCCAGCCGGAACGCCGGCTCACCGATGTCCTTCAGGCTTGGCGGCGACGCGGGCTCCGTCGTCGGCACCGCGCCCAGGAACAGCGTCGCCCCGCCGTCCCAGACTTCGCCGATTTCGTCGAGGAACGCGGCGGACGCGCCACCGAGCGCGGCGAGGTCGAAGGCCAAAGCGTCGGCACCGGCTTCGCGCAGCAGGCCGAGCGGCGGCTTCGCGGCGCAGCAGTGCAGGATCACCGGCTGCCCTGTGATCGCCTTCGCGCCGTCGATCACCGTCGAGAGCAGGTCACGTGCCTCCGGCTCCGGCACAGCGGCGACGTTCCCGTAGCCGGACGGCGTCGACAGGCCGCCGGCCAGCACCGCGGGCAGCGACGGCTCGTCGAACTGGACGACCACGGGTGCGCCGGTCCTGGCCTGAACCTCTGCGACATGCCCGGCGAGGCCGTCCAGCAGGGAGGCCGTGAAGTCCCGCAAGGCGCCATGGTCGGTGAGCACTCGGTGACCTCGGGGCAGCTCGATCCCGGCACCGAGGGTCCACGGGCCGGCCAGCTGGACCTTGAAGACCGGCGGGGTGGCTCCGGCCTTCTCCCGCGCTTCCTGCAAAGCGTCGAGATCCCAGCGGAGCAGGTCGACGGCTCGGCGGTGCTCGTGTCCCGGCCGCGGGGCGACGCGGTAGCCGCTCGGCACGACGTCGACGGCCAGGTCGACCAGCAGCGCGGCGGTCCGGCCGAGCATGTCGGCACCGACGCCGCGGGCCGGCAGTTCCGGCAGGTGCGGGAAGTCCGGGAGCTCGCCGAACACGATCGCCGCCGCCTCCGCGGCGTCCGTGCCCGGCATCGAGCCGATCGCCGTCGCGGCACCGCTGGGCCAAACTCGCTCATTCACGACCACCGATTCTGGTCGACCACCTGATGGCAGCGCCGACCGGGCCGCCCGGAGACAGACATACGCCGCATTTGCCTTTACCGGCACCGTGGCGGGGCCCGCGCGGATAAGCTCACCCGCCATGACGAGTTCGCCACCGCAACCGGGCTGGTATCCCGACGCGCGGGATGCCCGTCTGCACCGTTGGTGGGACGGCCGGGCCTGGACAGCCAACACGCGACCGGCCGACCAGGCACCACCACCGAGCGACTCCGAGCTGATCGAGCTAGACATCGAGCGGTCCCACGACCCGGCACGGGTCCAAGACCAGGTCAATCGCGCGACCCGCGGCCGCGGTGCCGCGCACGCCGGTGGCGGGACGCTGTTCACCGAGCCGGTCCTGGTGGTCAACCAGCGCGCGAAGCTGATCGAGATGGCCAACGAGTTCGGCGTCTTCGACCAGCACGGCAATCGGCTCGGCGGAGTCGTCCAGGTCGGGCAAAGCACGTTGAAGAAGGCGATCCGCCTCCTGACCAACTACGACCAGTTCCTGACCCACAAGTTCGAGGTCCGGGACGCCAACCACAGCACCGTGCTCAAGGTGACCCGGCCCGCCAAGGTCTTCAAGTCGCGGTTCCTCGTCACCCGGGCCGACGAGACCCCGATCGGCGAGATCGTCCAGGAGAACGTCTTCGGGAAGATCCGCTTCGGCTTCGTCGTCGACGGCCACTCGGTGGGCGGCATCTTCGCCGAGAACTGGCGTGCCTGGAACTTCTCGATCCGCGACCACGCCGGCACCGAGGTCGCCCGGGTGACCAAGACGTGGGGCGGGTTCCTCAAAGCCGCCTTCACCACCGCCGACAACTACGTCGTCGAGATCCCCCGCCCCCTGCCTGATCCGCTCGCCAGCATGGTCGTCGCCGCGGCCCTCACGATCGACACCGCCCTGAAGCAAGACACCAACTGAGCAAGTGACCGGTGTCTCAGCTTCTCCCGGTGGACAGCGCGCCCGGCACGGCTCAGGGTGAATGGAGGCCGGGACATCGCAGTCTCGCCGGGACGGAGGTCACCGTGGAACCGTTGCCGGAAAGCAGCGACAGGAACTGGACCGAGCCCGGAATCTACGAGGTCTCGGCCGGTGTCTACCGGATCCCGTTGCCCCTGCCCAACGACGCTCTGCGCGCGGTCAACGTCTACGCGGTCACCGACGGCGAGAAGCTGGTCCTGGTCGACTCGGGCTGGGCGTTGAGCGTGGCGCGGCAACAGCTCGCGGACGCGCTCGGCGGCATCGGCGCGGAGCTCGCCGATGTCAGCGAGTTCCTGGTGACCCACGTGCACCGCGACCACTATTCGCAGGCTGTGGTCCTTCGTCGCGAATTCGGCTCGAAGATCGCCCTGGGCCAGGACGAGGAGCCATCGCTGAAGGCCTCCGGCAACCCTGACCGGATGCCGATGGAAGCTCAGATCGATCTGCTGGCCCAGGCCGGCGCCCGCGAAGTCGTCGAAGCCCTCGCCCGCGATTTCGGTACAGACCGGCGGCACACGGAGGCCGATCTCTGGGAAGCACCCGACGAGTGGCTGACTCCGGGACGGCGATCGATCCTGCCCGGCCGCGAGTTCGACGTCGTGGCCACTCCCGGTCACACGACCGGCCATGTCGTGTTCGTCGACGACACCGCCGATCTGCTGTTCTCCGGTGATCACGTGCTGCCGCACATCACGCCTTCGATCGGATTCCAGCCCGTGCCGGCCGAGTTGCCGCTCAACGACTTCATGGACTCGCTGCGCCTGGTGCGCGCGATGCCCGACCGCCGCATGCTGCCCGCCCACGGTCCGGTGTCCGAAAGCGTGCACACGCGGGTCGACGAACTGCTGGAACACCATCGGCAACGCCTCGAGACGATCGGTTCTCAGATCACAGCCGGCGCGAGCACCGCATTCGAGGCCGCACATCGGATCGGCTGGACCCGCCGCAACCGCAAACTGTCCGATATGGACTCGTTCAACCAGACGCTCGCCGTCCTGGAGACAGCGGCACATCTCGACCTGCTGGTATCGCAGGGCAAACTGGCCTCCCAGGTCGTCGACGGCGTCCGCCACTACACGGCACCCTGAGCGACCTCGCGGCCAGCACCGCGGGTAGTCACGTCGTCGCTGTCACGACGCTCGGCCAGCCTCCTGCATACTGGGTGAAATGGAAGTCATCAGGCGTGCCAGAGCGAGGGACATCGAGGCGCTCGTGCGCCTGTTCGGCGCACCGGGCGAGCCGCTGGCGGCCGCACTCCAAGAACTCATGACCACCCCGCACGTCACGCTGGTCGTCGCCGAGGACGACAACGGCGTCGCCGGTACCGCGCAGCTGACGGTGTTCCGAGGACTCGCCTGGGACGGCGCGACCCGCGGCTTGCTCGAGGGCATCCGCGCCGCGCGGCGTGGCGTCACCAGCGCACTCCTGACGTGGGGCATCGACGAAGCTCGTCGACGGGGCTGCAGCCGCCTCCACCTCGATTCCGGCCTGGCGCGCGTCGACCTGCGGGACTTCTACGCGCGCTTCGGCTTCGAGCAGAGCTATCAAGGGTTCACCCGAGCCCTGTGATACTGGCGCCGTGAACGACTACATCATCCGTAGGGCACGGCGCGAGGACATCGGCGCGATAGTGCGCATGCTGGCGGACGACCAGCTCGGCGCGGCCCGTGACGATCCCCGTGACCTCGGGCCCTACCTGCACGCTTTCGAGCAGATCGACGCAGATCCGAACCAGCTTCTGATCGTCGTGGTCTCCGAAGATGAACCGGTCGGGACATTGCAGCTGACGATCATTCCCGGCCTCGCCCGGCGCGGCGCCCTCCGCGGTCAGGTCGAGGCCGTCCGGATCCGGGCCGACCACCGCGGCTCGGGGCTCGGTGCCGACCTCATGCGCTGGGCGATCGACGAGTCGCGACGACGAGGATGTGCGCTCGTACAGCTCACGTCGGACGTCTCGAGGGCCGACGCACACCGGTTCTACGAGCGGCTCGGCTTCGTTCCGAGCCACACCGGCTTCAAGCTCAAGCTCTGAACTCTCACAGCATTGGCGTCCAACGATTTCTGGTTCATCCACATAGGACATAAGCTCGATCAGCCTCCTTCCGGAATCGGTGACGCACACGTCCGCGCACGCGAACCATCGCGAATCAATTCGCGTACGTCAAGTCACAGAGGGCGCGAACGGACCGTTCGCTCCCCTTTACCACCCATTCTTCTGAATCTCGGTGACATTTCCCGCGAGGCCTCGTACGGTCGAGCCCATGACACCTTCGCAACCGCTTCGCAAACTCGTCCCGCCCGGAGACTCCTCGACCATCTACGACAAGCTCCCATTCGTACTGAACACGGTCCGCGCTGACCCGGATGTGTTGCAACGCATGAAAGACGATCAGCTCGTCGAGTTGATCCGCGTCACCGATGCCGAGATTTCCAAGCTGCAAGCCCTTCAGCTACGGGCAATCGCGGACCTCAGCGTGCGCCGGAGACGGGCGCCCAGTACGGCTTCCGAGGTGGCGTTGGCACTGTCCATCACGGAACACCGAGCAGGCGCCATAGTTTCGGCGGCGAACGCGCTGATCGCCCGGCTCCCCCGCATGCTCAACCTCATGGACGACGGCCGGCTCGACCTCTATCGCGCCATGAAGGTCACCGATGCGACGGCATGGCTGTCCAGAGATCACGTACGCGTCGTCGATGCGACGCTCGAGGACCGCGTTCCGGGGCGGAATGCCACTCAGGTCCGCCGAGCTGCGGCCTACGCGGCCGCGAAAGTAGATCCGGAGGGTGCCGCGCAGCGCACCGAACGGAGCCTCGTCGAACGGCGGTTGGCGATGCACCACCAAGACACCGGCGTGACCAGTCTTTCGATCAACAACGCGCCGACCGAGAAAGCGACAGCGGCCTACGCCCGTATCGACCGGGCCGCTCGGGCGTTGAAGACTCCGGACGAGTCTCGGACGCTGGACCAGCTTCGAGCGGACATCGCCATGGACCTGCTGCTCAGCGGCATGGGCGGCCCGAGCGAGCGCACCGAAGTGTTCCTGCACGTCGACCTGGCGACGTACCTCGGCGTGAACGACTCCCCGGCCATCCTGGCCGGACGCGGGCCCATCGCGGCGTCAGTGGCCCGGCGCATCATCAGCGGCTCCGACACAACGCTCCGGCGAGTCCTCACCGATCCGCGTAGCGGCCAAGCGATCGAGCTGTCACCGACGCGGTATCCGCTGGACCCAGCGCACGACGAGTTCGTCCGGGTCCGGGATCGCGAGTGCCGGCAGCCCGGATGCACACGTCCTGCGCAGAACTGCGGGGTCGAGGCGACCCGGGCGCAAGGCGAGCCCGCAGAAGCCGCGGATCAGCCGGTCACGTACTGCTCGCGGCATCGCAAGCTGAAGGGCCAACCCGGTTGGAACTACGAAGTCACACCTGATGGCACGGTGCACGTCGCGACACCGGCGGGCCGGGCGCACTCGACGACACCGCCATCGATGCACGCCGGCCGAAGACGGACGAACCGCAGCCGCAAGAAGCCACGGCAATGACCGACGATCAGCGCGTGCCCGAGATCTTCGCGCTGCCCAGGACGATGTCCCCACCCTCGGCATCCGGCCGGTAGAGCACGACGACCTGGCCCGGGGCCACCCCGCGTAGCGGCTCGCGCAGATGCACCGTCATGGTGTCGGAGTCCACGTCGGCGACCGCGTCGACAATGCCTCCGTGGGCCCTGACCTGCACCACGCATTCGGTCGGCTCGGTCAACGGCTTACCGCTGGGCCAGATCGCGCGGTCGGCCTCGATCGTGTTGATCCCGAGTCCGGCGGCGGAACCGACCTTGACGGAACCGGAAACCGGTTCGAGGGACAGGACATATCGAGGACGGCCGTCAGGCGCCGGAGCTTCGATCCCGAGCCCCTTGCGCTGTCCGACGGTGAATCCGTGCACCCCGGTGTGCCGGCCGAGCACTGCGCCGGTCTCCGCGTCCACGAGTTCGCCGGGACGCTGCCCCAGCCGGTTCTCCAAGAACTTCTTGGTGTCACCGTCCGGGATGAAGCAGATGTCGTGGCTGTCCGGCTTGTTGGCGACGGACAATCCGCGGCGCTCTGCCTCCGCGCGCACATCGGTCTTCCAAGAGCCACCCAGAGGGAACATGGCGTGGCTGAGCTGCTCCGAGGTGAGGGAGGCGAGCACGTAGGACTGATCCTTGCCGCTGTCGGCACTACGACGTAGCTCGGGCACGCCAGCCTCCACGGAGAGGCGTGCGTAGTGTCCCGTCGCGACGGCGTCGAAGCCAAGCGCCATCGCCTTCTCGAGAAGAGCCTCGAACTTGATCTTCTCGTTGCAGGTGACGCACGGATTCGGTGTGCGTCCGGCGGCGTATTCCCCGACGAAGGTCTCGACGACCTCTTCGGTGAAGCGTTCCGCGAAATCCCAGATGTAGAACGGGATTCCGAGGATGTCGGCAGCCCGCCGGGCATCATGTGAGTCTTCGATCGTGCAGCAACCGCGTGACCCGGTCCGCAAGGTGCCGGGCTTGGCCGACAGCGCCAGGTGCACACCGACGACGTCGTGCCCGGCGTCGACCGCGCGCGCGGCGGCGACCGCCGAGTCCACTCCTCCGCTCATCGCGGCCAAAACCCGCATTGCGTTACACCTCTTGCTTCTGGGTCTGCTTGCGCATTCCGGCCAGGCCTGCCTGCCGGGCGCGCGTGACGACTCCGCCGATCTCGGCGGCGACCGCCTCGACGTCTGCGGCAGTGGATGTGTGACCGAGGGAGAAACGGAGAGAACCCCGAGCCGCCGCGGGGTCGGCGCCCATGGCGAGCAGCACATGGCTCGGCTGGGCGACGCCGGCTGTGCATGCGGACCCCGTCGAGCATTCGATGCCCTTGGCGTCGAGCAGCATCAGCAGGCTGTCGCCGGCGCAACCGGGAAATGTGAAGTGAGCATGGCTGGGCAGCCGCTCGCCGTCTCCGCCGTTGAGGATGGCGTCGGGTACTTCGCGCTGGATGACTTCGATGAGTCCATCGCGGAGCTCCTCCACGCGCTTTGCGTAATCGGCTCGGGTCTCGACGCTGGCTCGGACAGCGGCCGCGAACCCGACGATCGCCGGGACGTCGAGGGTGCCGGAGCGAACGCTGCGTTCCTGGCCTCCGCCGTGCAGAAGGGGCACGCACGTCACGTCACGGCCGAGCAGGAGCGCGCCCACGCCGAAGGGACCACCGAGCTTGTGTCCGGTCAGGGTGAGTGCGGCGGCGCCGCTGGCCGCGAAGTCGACCGGGACGGCGCCGACGGCCTGTACCGCGTCGGTGTGGAGCGGGATGTCGAACTCGGCGCTGACCGCGGCCAGCTCGGCGATCGGATTGATCGTCCCGACCTCGTTGTTGGCCCACATCACCGTCACCAACGCCACGGTGTCGGGATCCGCGGCAATGGCGGCGCGGAGGGTGTCGGGCGAGATGCGGCCCTGGCTGTCGACTTCCAGCAGCGTGATCTCGGCGCCGCAGTGGGATTCGAGCCATTCGACCGTGTCGAGGACAGCGTGGTGCTCCGCGGCGCCGACCAGGATGCGGCGACGCTGCTCCTGCTCGTCGTGGCGGGCCCAGAAGATGCCCTTGAGCGCGAGGTTGTCGCTCTCGGTGCCGCCGCCGGTGAAGATCACCTCGGAAGGCCGGGCGCCGAGGGCGTCGGCGATGGTTTCGCGGGCTTCCTCGACCATCCGCCGGGCGCGGCGGCCCGAGGAATGCAACGCGGAGGCGTTGCCCACGTTGGACAGCGCCTCGGTCATCGCCGCTACGGCTTCGGGCAACATCGGAGTGGTCGCCGCGTGGTCGAGATAGGTCATCGCTCCATCAGGGTAGTCCGCTCCACCGCGTGACGAAGCCCACCCTGGCCCTCGAAGTGGGCTGTCACACCTTCGACGGCCAGCGTCCGGTCAGCCGGGCCCCCAGCAGCGCGAGGGCCACCAAGGCCATCGTGAGCAGGGCCATCGCCGGCGACGGAGCGAAAACCGACCCCACCACGCCGAGCAGGACACCGCCCAGGCCGATGAGCAGCGCGGAGCCCACCCAGTCGCCCAGCTGCATCGCCGAGGTGTTGAAGCCGCGCTCACCCTCGGGTGAATAGCGGAGCAGAAGGACGGAGATCGCCGGCATCGCGATTCCCATACCGGCGCCCCCGACCGCGCAGGCTACGAAAGCGGTCCAGGCGGGGAACCAGGGCTGGGAGACGAGACCGAAACAAGCCAAACCTGCCGCGACCAGCAAGAACCCGGTGCGAAGCGATGCCTCCCTGGACCAGTTGAGGAACCGGCCCTGCACTGCCGAGGCCGCTGACCAACCCAACGCCGTGATGGTCAGCGGTAGCCCGGCCATGGCGGGGCTGTAGCCGTGGACCGCGCTCATCGTCAGAGGCAGGTACGCCTCCATCCCGGCGTACGCGCCGGCAATCAGGGCGCGGGATGCGACGACTGTCGGGAGGCCGGGACGGGATGACAGCGTCCCGGTCGGGAGCAGCGTCCGGAGGGCGTAACCCAGGGCGATAAGCCCGGCCGTGCCGTAGGCAAGGGCCAGGAGGGAGTGATGCTGGGCCGCCCATGTCAACGCCGCGACGCCTAGGGCCGCGACGATCGCCTGGATCACGCCCGCGCGGCGGCCGTTGGCGGAAGGGATGTGCGCAGGGAGGCGTCGGATGACCACCACCAACATCGCCACGCCGATGACCACCAGCGGGACGAGACCGAGGAAGACCCAGCGCCAGCCGATGCTGACCGTCACCACGCCGGCCAAGGACGGTCCGAGCACCGCCGGCAGGACCCAGGCGGCCGCGTTCGCCGCGTAGATCACCGGGCGCTCCTGGTCGGTGAACGTCAGCGCGATCAGGAGCGAGACCGAAACCAGGAGCAGTCCCGAACCGAAGCCTTGCAGGGCGCGACCGAGGAGGAACGTGAGCATCCCGCTCGCCGTCCCTGCGACGACCAGGCCCACCGCGAATAACACCGGTCCCGCCAGCAACGCCGGAGCCGGGCCGCGGCGGTCGCCGATCCGGCCCGACAGCACCGTCGCGACCACGCTGGAGATGAGGAAGATCGTGAATGGCCACGAGTACAGCGACAACCCGTGGAGGTCGGCCACCAGGGTCGGCATCGCCGTCGCGACGCCCATGTTCTCGAACGCGACCAACGTGACCACGAGCAGCAGCGCGATCGTGGTCAGGCGGTGTTCCGCGGTCCACAGCACGCTGCGGCGACGAGGTGCGGAGTCGAGCGTCGAGGCCATGATCGGCAGCGTGCAACCTCCAGCCCGCTGGAGGTCAAGCCGGTTCAGGCCGTGCGACGCGCCACTGGCTCCACCCGCAGGTCGTGGGCGAGCGCGGCGGCCTCGCCGCGGGAGGTCACGTCCAGCTTGTCGAGGATGTTGCGGACGTGGAACTTCACCGTGTGCTCGCTGAGCTGCAACTGCTCGGCGATCTGCCGGTTGCGCAAACCCTGCGAGATCCCCGTCAGGACTTCGACCTCGCGCGGGTTGAGCCGGTCGAGCGGACGCAGCTCCGGTGGTTCGGCGACGCCGAGCGGGAGGACCGCGCTGACCGTCGTGCCCCAGCCAGGCACCGCGTCGACCTCCCAGCGGCCGCCGAGGGCGGTGAGCCGATCGGTCAGGCCGCGGGCCGGGATCGCGTCGGTGACTTCGGGGCTGTCGTCGCGGACCGTAATCCGCAGCACCGGGCCGTCGAGTCGCCACGACGCCCGCAGGCGCGTGGTCGCCGGCCGGTCCAAAGCGGCGAGCACCAGCCCCCGGGTCATCGTCCGCGCCGTGTGGGCGATGTCCTGCGGGAGCGACGCGTCGCCGACCGGGTCGACCAGGTCGACGTCGACCTCGGTGTGCCGGACCAGGTCGGCGAGCTGAGTCCTCAGCAGGGCGAAGGCCACGCCCGCGCGTTCCTCGGACAGGGCTTGGTCGCGGTCGACGACGCCCTTCAGTTCGAGCAGCGCGTCGCTGGCCAGGTCGGTCGCCGTGCGGCGGGCGACGGCGTCGGAGAGGCGCCCCGAGCGCAGCACCGCCAGGAGCGTGGTCAGCGTCGCCGCGTGGGTCTGGCCGAGGTCGGTGATCGCCTGGGCTCGCGCGGTGGCCGCCGCGAGGTTGCCGGCCAGGACGTCCGGGCCCGGGTCGATCGCGCGCTGGCCCGCGTCGGTGCCGAGGATGTGCCACAGCTGCGCGGCCAGTCCCAGCTCGGCCGCCGGCAGCTCCGTGTCCTCCGGCACGACGGCGAGCACGGCACCCTTGCCGACCGCCGGCATCGCCGAAAGAAGGACGAGACGGCGCTCGACGCCGCCCAGCACGCCGTCGACCACCAGGGCCTTGCCCGGCTCGCTGCGGTCGACCAGCCGTTGCAGCTCGACGCTCGTCACAGCGTCGGCGATCGCCTGGTCGCCGACGACCTTGAGCGGGCTGCGCGGACAGTCCCCGGTCTGCATGGCGACCGCGCGGTGCGGGATCAGCTTCGCCAGCTCGGCGGAGAACTGGAGCAACAGGTGCGGCCGCGGTGCCGACAGCAACCGTTCGACGACGTCGAGCACGTGTCGCGGATCCGACCAGGAAGCGTCCATGCGTCCAAGGTAGGCGCGCCCGGACTGCGTCCACCCTGCTCGTCCGGCTAGTGAACACTGCTCGTCCGGGTGGTTCGGCGGAATAGCCGCACGAGTTGACTCCTTGGAGAGGACATTCGAAGTCACAAAACCCGAGGAGCGCAGCGAACACCATGCGAGCGATCACCTTCTCCGCCTACGGCGGGCCGGACGTCCTGCAGCTGTCCGAGGTTCCGGTGCCGGAACCCGGCCCGGGACAGGTGCGGCTGGCCATCCGCGCCGCCGGGATCAACCCGATCGACTGGAAGATCCGCAACGGCTTCATGCAGCAGAACTTCCAGGTCTCCTTCCCGCACATCCCCGGCCTCGAGGTGGCCGGGGTCGTCGACGCCGTCGGCGAGGGCGCGGACTTCGCCGTCGGTGACGAGGTGTTCGGCTGGTCCGAGACCGGCGCGTACGCCGAATACGCGCTGGCGAAGACGCTCGCGCCGAAGCCTGCCGGCGTTTCGTGGGCGGACGCCGCGGCCTTGCCGGTCGCCGGCGAAACGGCGCTTCGCGTCCTCGGGCTACTCGAGATCCGCGAAGGCGAAACGCTGCTGGTCCACGGGGCCAGCGGCACCGTCGGCCGGTTCGCCGTGCAGGTCGCCGTAGCCAAGGGACTGACCGTCATCGGCACCGCCGGCAACCGGAATCTCGACGACCTGAAGGCGCTGGGCATCGTGCCGGTGGGCTACGGCGACGGCTGGCTGGACCGGGTCCGCGAGGCCGCGTCCGGGCCGGTGGACGCCGTCTTCGACGCAGCCGGACACGGCGTGCTGCCGGGCTCGGTCGAGCTGCGGGGCACCAAGGACCGGATCGTCACCATCGCCGATGGTGCCGCTTTCGAGCTCGACATTCCGTTCTCGAGCGGAGGCGAGCAGTCGCGTGAAGTCCTGACCGGGATCGCCGGCTGGGTGACCGACCGCGGGGTCCGCGTCGCCCAGGGCAAGAGCTACCCGCTCGCCGAGGCCGCCGCCGCGCAGATCGAGAGCGAGGACGGGCACCCCGGCGGGAAGCTCACGCTCGCCATCGGCTGAACGAACCCGGCACAAGAGTCCGAGCGCGCCAGCGTCGGCGGCAAACGCCGTGGGCTGAGCGGGTCCACGCGAACCGCGGCCCGGACGCCGCGAACTCGGTGCCCGAATTCGGGCGAACGGCCCTGTCATCGGATCACGATGACAGGGCCGGGCTCACAAGACCGCGAACACCTCGCGATCCGGGCCCTGTCGCCGGATCGCGGCGACAGGGCCGGGTCACTTCGCGGGAGGCGAAGCCAGGGGGACCGGCTGAGGACGCGAGGTCCGCCGCCGCTGCTGGGCCGGGATCTGCACCGTCCCCAGCGCCGAATGCACCGCAGCCTCGGCGAGAGCCGCCAGCTCACGACGGTTCCCCGCGCGGCCCGGGGCGATCTCCGGGCAGATGTGGATCTCGAGCACCAGCCCCCGCAGCGCCGCGACCCGGCGGATCGACGCGATCAGCGACTCCGGGCCGATGAATGCCGGGCGGCTGGTCTCGCGGCCGTCCGCGAGGCGGTACCTCAGTGCGATCGGGCGGACCGGGACACCGCCGTCGATGGCCGCCTGGAACGTCGCCGTCGTGAAGCGGCCCGATGCCAGGCCGCACCACGTCGTCCCTTCGGGGGTGACGCTCACCAGCGAGCCCGTCCGCAGGGCGTCGGCCAGTGACGCCATCGTGGCCGGCAGCGTCGTCAGCCGCTCGCGGTCGAGGAAGATGCTGCCGCCGCGGCGGACCAGGCCGCCCAGCACCGGCCAGCTCGCGATCTCCTTCTTGGCCAGCGCGCGCATCGGGCGAAGCGCGTTGATCGCGACGATGTCCAACCACGAGATGTGGTTGTTGACCACCAGCGCACCACGGCCCGCGGGCGCGGTGAGGAAGTCCTCGCCGCCCCGGACGTCCAACCGGACGCCGAACGCCCGCAGCACGCCGCCGAAGATCAGCCGGATCCGGCGCTCGCGGCCCCACGACACCAGCAGCAAGGGCGCCGACAGCAAGGCCGAAAGAACGACGAAGATCGCCGCGGTGACACGCAGAGCGCGCCGCGGGAACCCGACCACCGGGTCACCGTCGGTCAGGCAGCCGTCGCCGCACGGCGAGGCCGGCATCCAGGCGTGGCTCATGCCTGGACCCCGAGGAAGAACTTCAGGTACCGCTCGTCGACGTTGTGCAGGTCCAGCACGACGAAGAAGTCCGCGACACCGAAGTCCGCGTCGAGCGCGGGCGGGCCGTAGGCCTTGGCGCCGAGCCGGACGTAGCCCTTGATCAGCGGCGGCAGGATCGAACGATCGGGACGTTCGATCTCCGACGCGTCCCACGGGATCAGCGGCGAGACGCGCGTGGCCTCGTCCGAGTAGTGCTTGGTGCGCAGGACGTCCCAGACGCCGGCGGCGAACGACCCGCCGTCCACCAGCGGGACCGACGCGCAGCCGGCCAGGTAGCGGTGGCCGGACAGCAGCATGTAGCGGGCGATCCCGGCCCAGACCAGGCTGACGACGGCGCCGCTGCGGTGGTCCGGGTGCACGCACGACCGCCCGGTTTCGACCAGGGACGGCCGCAGCCCGTCGAGCGCGCTCAGGTCGAACTCGCTGTCGGCGTAGAGCTTCCCGGCCTGCGCTGCGCGGTCCGGCGGCAGCATCCGGTAGGTGCCGACGATTTCGTTCGTGTTGTCGTCGCGGACCACGAGGTGGTCGCAGAACTCGTCGAACTCGTCGACATCGAGACCGGCGACCGGCGAGTGCAGCCGAGCGCCCATCTCCTCGGCGAAAACCCGGTGCCGGAGCTTCTGCGCGGCGACCACTTCGTCGTTCGCGTGGGCGACGAGAAGGGAATACCGAGGAGTGTCCGCGGGGAGGTCGGCACCCGCCTGATCAGTGCTGACGAGGAGCTGTGACGTCGTCATGGTCAAGGTTTACCCGCGCGGAGGAAACCGCGGAGAGTGCCATCCGATGACCGATTGGTGCACGTTCAGTTAATGGCGGGTTCTCAGGCTTTTCTCAGGTCCCGGAAACGCGCGAAGGGCCTTCCGGGTGGTCCCGGAAGGCCCTTCGAACAGGCAATCAGCCCTTGCGCTTCTCGACCGCTTCGGTCAGCTGCGGCGCGACGTTGAAGAGGTCGCCGACGATGCCGAAGTCGGCGATCTCGAAGATCGGCGCCTCCGGGTCCTTGTTGACGGCGATGATCGTCTTCGACGTCTGCATGCCGGCGCGGTGCTGGATCGCGCCGGAGATGCCGAGCGCGATGTACAGCTGCGGCGACACGGTCTTGCCGGTCTGGCCCACCTGGAACTGCGCCGGGTAGTAGCCGGAGTCGACAGCGGCACGCGACGCGCCGACAGCCGCGCCGAGCGAGTCGGCCAGCTTCTCGACGACGTCGAACTTCTCCGCCGAGCCGACACCACGGCCACCCGAGACCACGATCGAGGCCTCCGTCAGCTCCGGACGGTCACCGCCGGTCACCGGCTCGACGCCGGTGATCTTGGTCGACTTCGCCGCGTCGGTGGCGGGCAGCTCGACGGTCTCCTCGGCCGCCGCGCCCTCGGCCGGCTCGGCCTCGACCGCACCCGGGCGGATGGAGACGACCGGCGCACCCTTCGCGGACTTCGACTTCACCGAGAACGCGCCACCGAAGATCGACTGGTCGATGACGCCGTCGCCGTTGACGCCCACGGCGTCGTAGATCAGGCCGGAGCCCAGGCGCACGGCCAGGCGGGCGGCGACCTCCTTGCCCTCACCGCTGGCGGTGACGAGCACGGCGGCCGGGGACGCCTGCTGCGCCAGCGCGGCGAGCACGTCCACCTTTGGCGTGACCAGGTAGTTCGCGGCGTCGTCGCCTTCGGCGACATACACCTTGGCGGCGCCGTGGGAAGCCAGCGCCTGCTTCGCCTTGGCGGCGGTCCCGGTCGGGCCGACGACGACGGCCGACGGCTCACCGAGCGCGCGGGCCGCGGTCAGCAGCTCGAGCGTGACCTTCTTGACCTCACCGTCGACGTGGTCGACGAGGACGAGTACTTCAGCCATGTTCTTGGATCCTCCTCGAAGAGCCGTTGTCAGATGAGCTTCTGGCCGACCAGGTACTCGGCGACCTTGGTGCCGCCGTCGCCCTCGTCCTCGACCTTCTCGCCGGCGGTGCGCGGCGGCTTCGGCGAGGCTTCGGTCACGGTGGACCACGCGTTGCCGAGGCCGACCTCGCCCGCGTCGATGCCCAGGTCGGCGATGGTGAACGTCTCGACCGGCTTCTTCTTCGCGGCCATGATGCCCTTGAAGGACGGGTACCGCGGCTCGTTGATCTTCTCGCCGACGCTGACCACCGCGGGCAGGGTCGCCTCGAGGCGGGTCAGGCCGTCCTCGGTCTCGCGGACGGCCTTGATGGTCGTGCCGTCGACCGTGACCTCGCGGGCGTAGGTGACCTGCGGCAGGCCGAGCAGCTCGGCGAGGATCGCGGGGATGGCACCGCCGCGGCCGTCGGAGGACTCGTTGCCGGCGATGATCAGGTCGTAGCCTTCGACCTTGGCGATCGCGGCGGCGAGCACCTTGGCGGTGGCGATTGCGTCGGAGCCGTGCAGCGCCTCGTCGGACACGTGGATGGCCTTGTCGGCGCCCATGGACAGCGCCTTGCGGATGGCGTCGGTCGCACGGTCCGGGCCCACCGAGATCACGGTGACCTCGCCCTCGCCGGCTTCCTTGATCTTCAACGCCTCTTCGACGGCCTTCTCGTTGATCTCGTCGAGCACGGCGTCGGCGGATTCACGGTCAAGGGTGTGGTCGGTCCCGTTGAGCTTCCGCTCCGAGTAGGTGTCCGGTACCTGCTTGACCAGGACAACGATGTTCGTCATGGGTCTGCTTCGACCTCCCGGTTGTGCCCCGCGGACGACCACGGGTCAGTGCTCTACTGGCCGGTAGATTAGGGCCAATCGGCGCGCAGGACCCGCCGAGGTGACGCCATTCACCTGGATGCGCAACTTAATGGGACTATCGTCCCGGTAGTCGACCGGTTACCCCACCCGACCTGCCGTTCGTCCGATCGGACCAACCACGGCCTACTCGCAGTGGGTGTAAGGCATTAATCTCCCCCACCATGCCCGCGCGCATCGCCGTCATCACCGACTCGAGCTCCTGCCTGCCCGACCTCGTCGCCTCCCGCTGGGCCATCGGAGTCGTCCAGATCCAGCTGAACCTGGGTGGTCACTTCGACGACGAAAACCGCTTCGACCGCGGCGAGGTGATCGATGCCATGAGAGGGGGGCACATGATCACCACTTCGCCCCCGGATCCGGGGGCGTTCTTCTGGACCTACCAGGAAGCGGCGGCCTCCGGCGCGACCGCCATCGTCAGCATCCACATCTCCGGCCGCATGTCCGACACCGTCCGCGCGGCCCGGGAGGCCGCCCAGCAGGTCCGCATCCCCGTGCACGTCCTGGACAGCCGCACCACCGGGATGAGCCTGGGCTTCGCCGCGGTGTCGGCCGCCCGCGCGGCCGCGGCCGGTGCGGACGCCGGCCGCGTCATCGAAGCCGCCGAACGCCGGTGCGCCACGAGTACCGAGTTCATCTACGTCGACACGCTGGAGTACCTGCGCCGGGGTGGGCGGATCGGCGCCGCGCAGGCGATGATCGGCTCCGCGTTCTCCATCAAGCCGCTGCTCACGGTCAAGGACGGCGAGGTCGCGCCGCTGGCCCGCGTTCCCGGCACGCGGCGGGCGCTGGCCAAGATGGTGGACCTCGCGGTCAAGAAGTCCGGCGGCTTCCGCGCCGACATCGCCGTGACCCGGTTCGGCGCGAGCGACCACGAACTCGAGATCGGCCGGCAGATCGAACGCCGGGTGCCGGCGATGGCCGAGAGCATGGTCGTCGAAGCGAGCACAGTCATCGGCGCGCACCTCGGCCCGGGCGCGCTCGGCATCACGGTGTCACCGGTGTACTGACCCGGCGCCCCGGAATCGCCAGCAGCACGAGCGGCACCAGCACGGTCAGCCCCGTCAACGCGATGATGAGCACCTGGTCGATCGCTGCGAAGTGCGACACGTGCCCGACGTGGTACGCGAAGTGCGGAACGCTGTAGAGCAGCGCCGCCACAGAAGCCAGCCGGGCCGCGGCTGTGGTACCGATCACGGCGGCACCGATGAGCGTCGCCGCGAGCGCCAGGTTGAGGCCGCCGAAGTCGCGCAGCAGGTGTTCGTTGAAGGGCCCGTCCATCGACACCCAGCCCGTGCGGACGCCGGGAAAGTCCTGGTAGAAGCCGGTTGGCGTGATCAGTGGCCACAATCCGATCGGGACCTCGATCAGGCCGAAGAGGACGAGCAGAACTCGAGTGATTGGTCGTTGCATGACCACGGAACGAGACGGCCGGGCCGGACGTGACACCCGCTAGGGTCGCGGAGGTGACCACCCCAGCCACCCGGGCCGAGGCGCTGCACCTGACTGGCGAACGGACCGTCCCCGGCATCGCCGAGGAGAACTACTGGTTCCGCCGCCACGAGGCCGCCTACCTCGCCCTGCTCCCCCACTGCGCGGACGCGACGGTGCTCGAAGCCGGCTGCGGCGAGGGCTACGGCGCGAGCCTCCTCGCGACCACGGCCCGCCGGGTGCTCGCGCTGGACTACGACGTGCCGACCACCGTGCACGTCGCTCGCCGCTACCCCGAGATCGCGGTCGCGCGGGCGAACCTGGCGTTCCTGCCGGTGCGCGACGGCGCTGTCGACGTCGTGGCCAACTTCCAGGTCATCGAGCACCTGTGGGATCAGGCCGGGTTCCTGGCCGAGTGCCGGCGGGTGTTGTCGCCGGGCGGCAAACTGCTGGTCACGACCCCGAACCGGCTGACCTTCACCCCGGACAGCGACACGCCGCTGAACCCGTTCCACACCCGCGAGCTGGCGCCGGCCGAACTGGCCGCGCTGCTCACCGACGCCGGATTCGCCCTCGAAGCGCTCCACGGCCTGCACCACGGCGAGGCCGTGCGCGCTCTGGACGAGCGGTACGGCGGATCGATCATCGACGCGCAGCTCGACGTGGTCATGGGTTCGCTGCCGGGTCAGGCCGTCTGGCCGGCGCCGCTGCTCGCCGACGTCGCCGCGATCGAGGCCGCCGGGTTCGACATCCACGGCGACGACCTCGACTCCAGCCTCGACCTCGTCGCCGTGGCGGTGCGCCGATGAACGAAGGCACCTTCTGCCTCGTCGTGCACAGCCACCTGCCGTGGCTGCCGCACCACGGGAGCTGGCCGGTCGGCGAGGAATGGCTCTACCAGGCGTGGGCCCATTCGTACCTGCCGATGGTCGACCTGCTCGAGCGGTTCGCCGCCGAAGGCCGCCAAGACGTGCTGACCCTGGGTGTCACGCCGGTGCTCGCCGCGCAACTCGACGACCCGTACAGCATCCGCGCGTTCCACGACTGGCTCGGCCACTGGCAGTTGCGCGCGCAGCACGCGTCGACGTTGTGGCGCGGCGACCCGACCCTGCGCGAGCTGGCGGCGGCCGAACACCGCACGGCCGTCCGCGCGGCCGAAGAGCTGGGCACCCGCTGGCGACACGGCTTCTCCCCCATCCTCCGTTCGCTGGTCGACCACTCGACGATCGAGCTGCTCGGCGGGCCACTGGCTCATCCGTTCCAGCCGCTGCTGGACCCCCGGGTGCGCGAGTTCGCGCTGAACGCCGGGCTGGCCGACACGGCGCTGCGGATCGGGTCGCGGCCCGAGGGGATCTGGGCGCCGGAGTGCGGCTACGCGCCTGGCATGGAGAAGGGCTACGCGGCCGCCGGCGTGCGGCGGTTCATGGTCGACGGGCCGTCGCTGCGCGGCGACACCTGGCTCGCGCGGCCGGTCGGCGACAGCGACGTGGTCGCTTTCGGACGAGACCTCGAGGTCACCTACCGCGTGTGGTCGCCGAAAGCCGGCTACCCCGGCCACGCCGCCTATCGTGACTTCCACACCTGGGCGCACGAGGTCGGGCTCAAGGCGTCGCGCGTCACCGGGAAGACGGTCGAACCGCCGGACAAGGCGCCGTACGACCCGTCCCTGGCCGCGGACGTCCTGGGGTCGCACGTCAAGGACTTCGTCGAAACCGTCGTGGCACGGCTGCGTTCGCTGAAGAAGCAACACGGGCGTGAGGCGCTCGTGGTCGCCGCTTACGACACGGAACTGTTCGGGCACTGGTGGCACGAAGGGCCGGCCTGGCTGGAGGGCGTGCTGCGCGCGCTGCCCGAGGCGGGTGTCCGGGTGACGACGCTGAAGGGCGCGCTCGACGCCGGGCTCGTCGGCGAACCGATCGCGCTGCCCGCGTCGTCGTGGGGGTCGGGCAAGGACTGGCGAGTCTGGGACGGTGAGCAGGTCAAGGACATGGTCGACGCCAACACGGCGCTGCAGGAACGGCTCCTTTCGCTGGTTGCCGGATTGCCGACCACGGCCCGGGACACCGTCGCCGACCAGGCCGTGGCCGAGGCGATGCTGGCGCTGGAGAGCGACTGGGCGTTCATGGTCACCAAGGACTCCGCTGCCGACTACGCACGCCGTCGCGCGGCGGTGCACACCGAGCGCTTCGACGCCTTGGCCGGGTTGCTGCGACGCGGCGACCGCGCACGGGCCGAGGAGCTGGCGGCCGCCTACCGCGCCGACGACGGACCGTTCGGGCACCTCGACGCCCGGGCGCTGAAGCACGACTGAAAGGGACTCATGGGGATTCACGAAATTCCGGTCAAGACGCTCGACGGGCAGGACAGCTCGCTGGCTTCGCTCGCGGGCAAGGCGCTGCTCGTGGTCAACGTCGCGTCGAAGTGCGGCCTGACCCCGCAGTACTCCGGCCTCGAGCGGCTGCAGGAGCGTTTCGGCGGCCAGGGCTTCTCCGTCGTCGGTTTTCCGTGCAACCAGTTCGCTGGCCAGGAGCCGGGCAGTGCGGAGGAGATCCAGACGTTCTGCTCGACGACCTACGGCGTGACCTTCCCGCTGTTCGAGAAGATCGACGTCAACGGCGAGGACCGGCACCCGTTGTACGCCGAGCTGACCAAGACCGCCGACGCCGAGGGTGACTCCGGCGACGTCCAGTGGAACTTCGAGAAGTTCCTGGTCGGCACCGACGGCGAGGTCTTGGCGCGGTTCCGGCCGCGGACCGAGCCTGAGGACGACGCGGTCGTCAAGGCCATCGAGGCCGCGCTTCCGGCGTGAAACGTCCGGTGCCGCGCCGGCCCCCGTCCGGCGCGGCACCGTTCACAGACCGAGCTGCTCGCGCCCGACCGCGTTGAGGTCGCCGATCGTGGCGCGGCCGGTCCAGGTCACTTCGTAGTCTTCGGGTGCGAAATCGCCCGGACTCGCGCCGGCCAGGAACGCGCGGCCGCACTTCTCGGCGTAGGCCGCGTTCTTCGGGCAATGCGGGCTCGCCGGGATGTACATGACGTTGCCCCAGCGGTCCGGATTGGTGCCGTCGGCGACCGAGTGGATGACGTCGCCGTGCCACCAGACCGTGTCGCCCGGTTCGACGTCGGGGATCGAGGTCAGCGCGGGCAGCAGGTCGTCGTGGTACTTGTCGTTCACCGGCAGGGCCTGGCCGTTGGCCGCGCCGCAGAGGTCGTCGGCGGGGATGTCGTCCTGCAGCGCGCGGAGCAGCACGTACGTGATCGCCGACGGGATCGGCACCACGTGCAGGACGCCGTCGCCCTGGTGCATTCCCGACAACGCCGTCCAGCCCTGGAAGGTGCGGAAGGCCGAGCACATGACCGTCGACGGGTATTCGTCGACTTCGGTGCGGTAGGCGCCGTCCCACGGGTCGTACTCGTGCCAGTTTCCGGCGAAGACGTGGCGGAACACCTGCTGGTACGCGGGCAGCAGCCAGCGTTCGACCGAGCCGGAGTCGGTGTGGGCGGACAGGCCGAGCGACGCCGAGCCGGGCGGGCGCCGGCGGATGCGGTCGGGGTAGGCCGTGTCGCGATCGGGGTCGAACCAGACGCGACCCTCGGACTCGTGCCGCCAGAAAGAGTTGAGGAACCGCCGGACGGTGACCATGTGCTCGTGCTGCCGGGCCTGGATCTGCGGCTTCGACCAGTAGACCGGGTAGATCTGCGGCTGGCTCGACGCGAGACCGGCGAAGACGTCGTCGGCCGGGCCTTGGTACGTCCCCGCGAAGTCGTTGTCAGCGAGGTACGCGGCCAGCTCGGCGTCCCAGGCTTCGGCTGTTTCGCGGGCGAAGGTGCCCTGGACGACGACACAACCGCGGCGCCGGACGGCGTCGAGCGTGCGCTGCGGCACGGTCCCGCCGGCGATGTCGCGGAAACGGACGACCGGGAAGGTGTCCGGGTCGGCGGCGACGGCGTCGACCTCCCGCCGCATCCCGTCGCGGACCTCGGCGAACGCGCCGGCGACGTCGCCGATCCGGGCGCGCAGCTCGTGCTTGGTCCGCGAGATGGCCTCGGACATGTTCGCGGGCAGCTCAGGGGTCGTCATCGGTGTCCTCGCGATCTTTGGTTAGGACTCCTTACTAGAATGTCCCGGTTACGGTAGCCCGTGTCCGTCTCCCGCCACAAGAGGTGCGATGTCCGATCCCGAACGGCCGCTTCCGCGCCTGGCGATGCTGCGGGCCATGACCGACCGCACGGTGCTCGACCACGTTTTCGACCACGGCCGGACCACGCGTGCGGAGCTCGCGGCGACCACCGGGATCTCGAAGCCGACGATCTCCGAGTCGGTCCGCCGGCTGGAGACGGCGGGCGCGCTGCGGGCCACCGGCACCGACCAGACCGGCCGCCGCGGCCGGATCGCCACCTTCTACGAACTGGCCGCCGACGCCGGCCGCGTGGTCGCCGCGGAGGTCAACCAGCAGGGCGTCCGCACGATCACGACCGATCTGACCGGGACGGTCCTGGCCACCGAGCGGCACCCGCCCGGCGGTCGGCCGGTCACGGCCGCGGTCCGGAGCGCGGTCACCGCGGCGGGCGAAGTGGGCTCAGGTCCGGTACGGGCGATCGCGATCTCGGTGGCCAACCCGGTCGACCCGGTCACGCACGAGGTCGTCGCGCTGCCCGGGTCGCCTTTCCCCGAGGGGAAGCTCCGGGCCGAGGAGATCGGGCACGACGTTCTGCTCGACAACGACGTCAACTTCTCCGCACTCGCCGAACGGCGGGAAGGCGCCGCTCAGGACGCGAAGAGTTTCGCCTACGTCTACGTCGGCGCCGGGCTCGGCGTCAGTCTTTACGTCGGTGACCAGCTCGTGCGGGGCGCGCACGGGCTGGCGGGCGAGATCGGTTACCTGGCCAGTTCGGGGTCGACCCTCGCGTCGGCTCTCGCCGACCAGGGTTTCGGCAGGTCCGACGCGCCTTCGCTGGACGTCGACGCGATCTTGACCACGCTCGACCAGGCCGCCGGTGACGCCGTGGCCGCCGAACGGCTACGGCTGCTCGGCGCGACGCTCGGCCGGGCCGTCGCCGCGATCTGCACGATCGTCGATCCCGACCTGGTGCTGCTGGGCGGCCCGGCGGGGAGCCGGCCGGGCCTCGTGGCCGAAATCCGGCGAACGGTCCGCGCGGCGGCGCCGGGGCCGGTCCGGGTGGAGGCGGGAGCGGTGACGGACTCGGCGGCCCTGCGCGGCGCGTTGTTGTCCGCGCTCGACCACGGACGGGATGGCCTGGTCAAAGCCGTCGCCGAAAACTGACTACGGCCAGAGCGAGGGGTCCGCACCCTGCGCGTAGAGTCGCCGGGAATCGACCGAGGCAGCTCAGGCCGAGCCGGCGTCGATCACCGCTCGTACGCATTTCGCGACCACCGACGGGTCGACCTTGACCACCCGGCGGTCGTACGTCAGCAGGCCGTTGACCTCGTTCTCGACATCGGTCGTCTGGGTGTAGATCGCGCCGGACAGTCCTCGCTCGACGACCACCCGTTCCAGTGCGGTGCTCACCTCCGCGTAGCGCTCGGTCAGCCGCTCCCGGGTCGGCGTCATCTCGTACGCGTTCGGCGGACCCGGCCAGCGGTGGTCGTCCAGGACCAGACCGAGACCGCCGTACTCGCCGTCGACGATCGCCCGGCCATCGGTGACCGTCGGCGCGCCTGGACCCACGTATGTGTGGTCGTCGTAGACGTCACCCGCGCCCGTGTCCGGGCGGGAGAAGCAGCAGTTGACCCCGCTGTTCGCGATCACCAGCCGGGTCGGGTCGAGGGCCTTGACCAGTTCCGCGACACGGGCCGTGTCGAACTCGCCCCAGCCCTCGTTGAACGGCACCCAGCCGACGATCGACGGGACCGCCCGCAGCTGAGTGATCATTTCGATCAATTCTGCCTCGAACCGCTCGCGCGCCCGCGGGACCGGGTCCGGCGCGATGCCGGGCGGGCCGTCGAACGACACCGTCAGAGACGGCATGTCCTGCCAGACGACCAGGCCCAGCGTGTCGGCCCAGAAGTACCAGCGCGCCGGCTCGACCTTGACGTGTTTGCGGACGAAGTTGAAGCCCAGCTCCTTCGTCTTCTCGAGGTCGAAGCGCAGGGCGTCGTCGGTGGGCGCGGTCGAGATGCCGTCCGGCCAGTAGCCCTGGTCGAGCGGGCCGTGCAGGAACGTGGGCCGGCCGTTGAGCGCGATCCGCGGGCGCCCTTGGAAATCCGGGAGCAGGCCGATCGTCCGAAGACCCGCGTAGCTGCCGACTTCGTCCAGAACCGCGCCGTGCCGATCGAGCAGGCGGACGCGCAGCGTGTAGAGGTGCGGGTCGTCCGGTGTCCAGAGCCGTGGTTCGGGAACGTCCACGCGCACCGACGTCCCCGCCGGACCCGAACCGCGCGCCACCTCGCCGTCCGTGGCCGAAACGTCGACCACGACCTCGGCGCCGCCGGTGACCTGCGGGAACACCGTCACGCCGGTGAGGTCCGGGGTCAGGTCCAAGCGTTCGACGCGCGTCTCGGGCACCGGCTCCAGCCACACCGTCTGCCAAATTCCGGACGACGCCGTGTAGCAAATCCTGCCCGGTGCGTTGCGCTGCTTGCCGACCGGGAAGGGCTCGATGTCGGTGCGGTCCTCGGCCCGCACGGTCAGCTCCTGCGGCCCCGACTCCCGCAGGACGTCGGTGATGTCCGCGCTGAACGCCGTGTAACCGCCTTCGTGCGTCGCGACGAGCTGGTTGTTGACCCACACCTTCGCCGTCTGGTCGACCGCGCCGAAATGGAGGAACACCCGCGAGCCGCGCCAGTCGGAGGGGATCTCGACCAGGCGTCGGTACCAGAGGACTTCGTCGCGTCTGCCGATTCCGGACAACGCCGACTCCGGTGGGAACGGGACCAGGATCCGCTCGGCGTAGCCGGACGGCCGTGGTGCCTCCGGCGACGACGGCCAGCCCGCGTACTCCCAGACGCCGTTGAGGTTCAGCCAGCGAGGCCGGGTCAGCTGCGGCCTCGGGTACTCGGGCAGGGCGTTGTCCGGGCCGGCCTCGCCGGTCCACGGGGTCGCCAAGGGCGGGTCGAGCCGGCGCCAGCCGGTGTCCTCTGGTGAAGTCATCCCGGCCGATGGTGGCAGAGATCGCCGGGCTCGCCAGTGAGTCGGACCACATTCCGCGACCGATCTGGCCGGTCGGCTGGCACGGGCGCCGCTGGGCCGTCCCGACTCGCGAGTAACCTCTGCCCATGCGTGTGCTGATGCTGTCCTGGGAGTACCCGCCAGTGGCCATCGGTGGCCTGGCCCGGCACGTGCACGCGCTCGCCTGCCACCTGGCCCGCCAGGGTCACGAGGTCGTCGTCCTCTGCCGGCACGCCGCGGGCACCGACGCCGGGACGCACCCGCGCACCGACCGCGTCGTCGACGGCGTGCGGATCATCCGGGTCGCCGAGGACCCGATGCACGTGACGTTCGAACGCGACCTCGTCGCCTGGACGCTGGCCATGGGGCACGCCATGATCCGCGCCGCGCAGGACCTGCTGCGCGGCTGGCAGCCCGATGTCGTCCACGCGCACGACTGGCTGGTCGCGCATCCGGCCATCGCGATCGCCGAGGCCGCCCGGGTGCCCCTGGTCGGCACGATCCACGCGACCGAGGCCGGCCGGCACTCCGGCTGGCTGTCGCACCCGCTGAACCAGCAGGTTCACTCGGTCGAGTGGTGGCTGGCGAACCGGGCCGACGCGCTCATCACCTGCTCGCAGGCCATGCGCCGCGAGGTCGCGCACCTCTTCGAGGTCGAGGCCGGCGACGTCACGGTGATCCACAACGGCATCGAGGAACGCGGCTGGCAGGTGCCGGCGAAGGAGATCGTCCGCGCCCGCGAGGTCTACAGCCCGGCCGGGGCGCCGCTGTTGCTCTATTTCGGCCGGCTCGAGTGGGAGAAGGGCGTGCAGGACCTGCTGGCCGCGCTCCCCCGCATCCGGCGCCGCCACCCCGGCACGCGGGTGGTCGTCGCCGGAAAAGGACGACACTTCGACGAGCTGGTCGAGCAGGCGCGGAAGCTGCGGGTGCGGCGCGCGGTCGACTTCGTCGGGCACCTGTCGGACCGTGACCTGCGTGCGGCGCTCGCCGCGGCCGACGCCGTCGTGCTGCCCAGCCGGTACGAGCCGTTCGGGATCGTCGCCTTGGAGGCCGCGGCCGCGAAGGCGCCACTCGTGGCGTCGACGGCCGGCGGACTCGGCGAGGTCGTGGTGCACGGCGAGACCGGGCTGGCGTTCAGCCCCGGCGATGTCGCGGAACTGGCCAACGCGGTGACGGCCGTCCTCGACGACGCGCCGGCCGCGGCGAAGCGGGCGAAGGCCGCGCAGTCGCGGCTGGCCGCGGACTTCGACTGGGGCCGGATCGCCGAGGCGACCGCCGCGGTCTACAAGCGGACCAGGCCGGGCGAGCCGGTCGAGCTGCCGCGGCCGAAGATCGCCACCGGCAACGCGTTCGAGCCGGTCCCGGCCGGGTTGCCGGAACTGTAGGTAGCGGTCGTCTGCGCCGTAAAGACGAATGCTCGACGACGCGACACACTGGTCGACCGACCGGGGTGGCTGACGGACTCGAAGCTCGCCAAAGCCGAACTGTAGGTAGCGGCCAGCTCAAAAGCGACAGGACCGGAGACAGTCGCTGTGAGCCGAGGTCGGCGCGGGCACCGTCACCACGGCGCCGAACGAGAACGAAAGCACGACGAAGACGGTGGCGACGACGGATCTCAACGTGCTGGTCATGGGGACTCCTCGGGACGACAGACGCAAAGACGCCTGGTAGCGAGCATCCGCGCGGGTTCCCGGGGAATCAATAAGCGGAACACTACGGGCCAGTACCCATTCGCCTTCCGTGACCGGTCAGCGAGTCCCGGTCAGGATGCGCACCCGGACCCGCTCCCGCAGTGGTCCGTGCGGGGCCACCGCCTCCCGGACGCGTTCGGTGAAGGCCGGCCGAGCCTCGGGCGCCGGCAGCTGCGACGGGCTCATGGCCGAAAACACGCCACCGACGATCTCCTCGACACTCAGCGGCGCGTCATACGAGACGACCTGGGAATCGACCGCGTACCCCGCCGCCGAGAGCGCGTCCGCGTAGCGCGACTGGCTCGTCTCGTCCGTGCCGCACGTCCGGTGCGGCGATGTCCCCAAGTACGACGAGACCACCTCGCGCAGCGCCGCCGACCACGCCGTGTCCTGCAACCAGAGCGGCTCGCCGTTGGTCACCACCGCGACGCCGCCCCCCTGACGCAGCAGCGGGCGCACCGCCCCGAACAGCCGAGCGTGGTCCATCCAGTGCAACGCCTGCGCCACCGTCACCGCGCCCAGCCGGCCAGCGCCGAGAGCCGGCGTCAGCGCGCCGACGTCGGAATCCGCGCCCAGGAGCCAGCTCACGTTCGGCGGCGAACCCGCCTTGCGGGCCTGGCCGAGCATCGCCGGTTCCGGGTCCATGCCCAGCACCGCGCCCACGCGGGGCGCCAGCACCCGGGTGAGCTGGCCGGTGCCGCAGCCGAGGTCGAGCACGACGTCGTCGCTCGTCAGCGTGAACGCCGCCGTCAGCGCGTCCCCCACCGCGGGTGGGTAGCCGCGGCGGAACCGCTGGTAGTACTCGCTCACTTCGCCGCCGAACGCCGGTGCCGTCATGCTCCCGAGCATGCGGCGACGAGACACCGGCCGTGGCGATTTACGCGCGAAGCGGACTCAGAAGACCGGCAGCAGGACGCCGTGCTCGGACTCCGGGCGCGGGCCGAAGATCCGGCGATCCGACGCCTCGATCGGCACGTCGTTGATGCTCGCCTCCCGGCGGCGCATCAGGCCTTCGTCGCTGAACTCCCACAGCTCGTTGCCGTAGCTGCGGAACCACTGGCCGTCGGCATTGCGGGACTCGTACTGGAACCGGACGCCGATGCGGTTACCGCGGAATCCCCACAGCTCCTTGCGCAACGCGTAGTCCAGCTCGCGCTCCCACTTCGCCGTCAGGAACTTGACGATCTCCGCGCGGCCCACGACGTGCTGGTCGCGATTGCGCCACACGCAATCCTCCGTGTAGGCCAGCGAGACGCGCTCGGGGTCACGCGTGTTCCACGCGTCCTCGGCGGCCTGGACCTTCTGGCGGGCGGTGTCCTCGTCGAACGGCGGGAACGGCGGACGCGGGGTCATGTGAGCTCCTTACCCAAGAGGAGAACGTGCGTTCTCCAGCCACCCCGCTAGGCTAGAGAACGTTGATTCTCCGCACCAGAGGCAGGTGACATGACTCCCACGGAGGCGACCGACCGGCTCCTGGAAGCCGCCGAGGAGCTCTTCTACGCCCACGGCGTCCAGGCGGTCGGGATGGACGCCGTCCGCACGCGCTCGGGCGTCTCGCTCAAGCGGCTCTACCAGGCCTTCCCGGCGAAGAACGACCTGGTCGAGGCCTATCTCCGGCGCCGCGACGAGCGCTGGCGGGCGTCGTTGCGCGCATTCGTCCACGCCTGCGGCGACGACCCGCTCGCCGTGTTCGGCTGGCTGCGGAACTGGTTCTCCGAACCCGGCTTCCGCGGCTGCGCGTTCGTCAACTCGTTCGGCGAGTTCGGCGAACCGGCGCCGGGGATCGCGGCCGCGATCCGCGAGCACAAGGACCACGTCCGCACCTACTTGCGTGGTCTCGTTCCGGACCAGGCCACCGCCGACCAGCTGTTCTCGCTCGTCGAAGGCGCGACCGTGCTCGCGGCGATCACCGGAGATCCGCGCGAAGCGGACACGGCTCGCGAAGCGGCGAAGGTTCTTCTGGCGGCTTAGGGATAGAGCGTCAGCCCCGGGTCCAGCGCGATGTCGGTCAGCTGGGCGAGGCTCAGCGGCGGCGAAGGCATGTCCGGCCCGTCCGGGTGATCCTTCTTGGCGTCGTCGGCGACGTTCTGCGCCTCCACCATGACGCCCGTGCCGTCGGGCTTGGTGACGTTCGTCCGGTTGGCCGTCGCCTGCCCCGGAGAGCTGAGCGTTTCCTCGACGACCGTCTCGCCGTGCGGCCCGGCCTTCCGCTCGCACGTTTGCTGAGCGTCATCGGGCGGCTTGCCGCATTCGGTGGCCGGTGTGGCGTTGCCACCGAGCCGGGTGACGATCGCCCAGACGTTGCCCTTGCCCGCTGCGCCGGCCGTCGTCGCCGCGGCCATGAAGTAGTCCTCGCCGCCGCTGCACGAGCTCTCGTGCCGCACCTGCGCGGAAAACACGTGGTAGAAGGTCAGCGGCCCGTGCTGCTTCCCCTTCGGGTACTCGCCCTGGGCGTGCGGCTGCAGCTTCGTCCCGGCCGCGACGCGCTGCCGGACGGCGGTGGTCAGCACACCGGTCAACCGGTTCGCCGCGACATCCACCTTTTCCGGGATCGGCGGCCCCGTCTGCGGTGGGTAGGGACTGATGGCGCACGGGTCGGGTGAGGGCGGCGTCGAAGGCGGGCTTCCGGGCATCACCGGCGCCGCGCCGGAACCACCGGGAACGAACACCACCGCGGCGGCGACGGCCACCGCCGCGACACCCGCACCCGCGGCCGTCCACGGGTTCACCACCCTGGCGCGACGGCGTTCACGAGCCAGCACCGCGTCGAGGTCCACCGTGGACACCGGCACCGCGCCGATCGCCGCGTCGAACTGTTCCTTGCTCATGGCCCCTCCTTCAGCTCTGGCTCGCGGCGACGAGCGCGCGCAGCGAGTCGAGCCCGCGCGCGGTCTGGCTCTTCACGGTTCCGGGCGAACACTCGAGGATGTCGGCGGTCTCCTCGACGGAGAGGTCGCAGTAGTAACGCAGCACCACCGCGGCCCGGCGCCGCGGCGGCAGCGCGTCGAGCAGCTCGAGCAGGCCCAGCCGTTCGACGACGTCGTCACCGGGCAGCACGGCCGGTTCCGGCAGCGTCTCCGCCGGTTCCTCCCGCCGCCACGCGCGGGCCTTCTCGTCGAGCCACGTCCGTACGAGAATCCGGCGCACGTACGCGTCGACGTGGTCCATCCGCCGGACCCGCGGCCAGTGCCGGTAGAGCTTGCCGATGGTGATCGACACCAGGTCGTCGGCGAGGTGCCAGTCCCGGCACAGCAGGTAGGCCGTCCGGCGCAGGACGTCCATCCGGGCCGTGACGTAGTCGCGGAACCCCGCCTCTTCCGGCCGTCTCACGTAGTCCTCCTCGTCGCCCTCACACCGTGTCAAACGGGACCGGCGGACGCGGAGGTTGCTCGGAGGAGGAAATCGGCCGGAAACGACGAACTGGCCCGGCGACGGGGAGCCACCGTCGCCGGACCAGTTCCGGACCACACCATCCCAACCAGTGTGGTTTCCGGGGACCCCTCGTCAGGTAGGGGTCCCCGGCGCCCGAAGCACTCTCCTTACCGGTGAGAGCGCATCGAGCGCAGCCCCTGCTACCGGGCGTCCGTGAGATACCGCGCGTAGGCGCCCGTGGTGAGGAAGCTCGGCAGCTTCTCGCCCAGCGCGGTTTCGGTGAAGATCTCGTACGCGTCGTCGAGGCGGTTGCCGGTGCCCAGCTCCGCGCGCACCGACGCGAGCTCCTCGTTCAGGTACTCGACCGCCAGCTCGCGGGTCAGCGCCGTGCCGTCCTCGAGCTTCGTGCCGTTGCGGATCCACTGCCAGACCTGGCAACGCGCGATCTCCGCCGTCGCCGCGTCCTCCATCAGGTTGTGGATCGCCGCCGCACCGGTACCGCGCAGCCACGCGTCGACGTAGCGCAACGCGACGTTGATGTTCGCGCGCACGCCCGCTTCGGTGACCTCGCCGCCGGCGCTGGCCACGTCGAGCAGGTCCTCGGCGGTGACGCGGACGTCGTCACGCAGCTTGCCGAGCTGGTTGGGCCAGCCGCCGAGCACGCCGTCGAAGACCTCGCGGCAGATCGGGACCAGGCCCGGGTGGGCGACCCACGAGCCGTCGAAACCGTCGCCGGCCTCGCGTTCCTTGTCGGCGCGGACCTTCTCGGCCGCGACCGCGTTGACTTCGGGGTCCTTGCTCGGGATGAACGCGGCCATGCCGCCGATGGCGTGGGCGCCGCGCTTGTGGCAGGTGCTCACCAGCAGTTCGGTGTAGGCGCGCATGAACGGCACGGTCATTGTGACCTGCGCGCGGTCCGGCAGGACGAAGTCGGCGCCGTGCGCGGCGAAGTTCTTGATCATGCTGAAGATGTAGTCCCAGCGCCCGGCGTTGAGACCCGCCGCGTGCTCGCGCAGCTCGTAGAGGATCTCGTCCATTTCGAACGCGGCGGTGATCGTCTCGATCAGCACGGTGGCGCGGATCGTGCCGCGCGGGATGCCGAGCTCGCGCTGCGCCATCAGGAAGACGTCGTTCCACAGCCGCGCTTCGAGGTGGTTCTCCAGCTTCGGCAGGTAGAAGTACGGGCCGACGCCGCGGGCGAGCAGCTGGCGCGCGTTGTGGAAGAAGTACAGGCCGAAGTCGACCAGGCTCGCCGACACGGGACGGCCGTCGATGCGGATGTGCTTTTCCACCAGGTGCCAGCCGCGGGGCCGCGCGACGATCGTCGCCGGGTCGTCCCCGATCACGTAGTGCTTGCCCGCCGACGTGCTCTTTCCCGCGGAGGCGGCATCAGACACAGCCTCGGTCGTGAAGTCGATGTTGCGGCGGATGGCGTCGAAGAGGTTGATCTGGCCGTCGATGACGTTGTGCCAGGTCGGCGACGTCGCGTCCTCGAAGTCCGCCAGCCACACCTTGGCGCCGGAGTTCAGCGCGTTGACCGTCATCTTGCGGTCGGTCGGGCCGGTGATCTCGACGCGGCGGTCCTCCAGGCCGGGCGCGGTCGGGGCGACCTGCCACGACTCGTCGTCACGGATCCGGCGCGTCTCGGGCAGGAAGCCGAGCGGCTTCTCGCCGGACTGGAGTTCGTCGCGCCGCACGCGGCGGGCGTCGAGCAGCTCGCGCCGGCGTCCGGCGAAGGTGTTGTCCAGCTTGGCCAGGAAGTCGAGTGCCGCCGGGGTCAGGATCTCCGCGAACCGGCCGTCGACCTCGCCGGTGACCTCGATGCGGTAGTTCAGCCGATCAACCATGGGGTGCCTCCGCGAGCTGTGGGCAGGGAAGGAAAGAAGGGAGGGGCGCGGCCTGACGACGGAGGGGGTCGCCGTCAGGCCGCGACCGGGATCAGTGGAACTGGGCTTCTTCGGTGGAGCCCTTGAGCGCCGTGGTGGAGCTCTCCGGGTTCAGCGCCGTCGCGACGTTGTCGAAGTAGCCGGTGCCGACCTCGCGCTGGTGCTTGGTGGCGGTGTAGCCGCGGCTCTCCGAAGCGAACTCGCGCTCCTGCAGGTCGACGTAGGCGGTCATGCCCTCGCGGGCGTAGCCGTGCGCCAGGTCGAACATCGAGTAGTTCAGCGCGTGGAAGCCGGCCAGCGTGATGAACTGGAACTTGTAGCCCATGTGGCCGAGCTCGCGCTGGAACTTCGCGATCGTCGCGTCGTCCAGGTGCTTCTTCCAGTTGAACGACGGCGAGCAGTTGTAGGCCAGCATCTGGTCCGGGAACTTCGCCTTGATGGCCTCGGCGTACTTGCGCGCCACCTCGAGGTCCGGCTCGGAGGTCTCCATCCAGAGCAGGTCGGCGTACTGGGCGTAGGCCAGGCCGCGCTCGATGCACGGCTCGATGCCGTTGCGGACCTCGTAGAAGCCCTCGGCGGTGCGGCCGCCGGTGAGGAACTGCTGGTCGCGCTCGTCGACGTCGCTGGTCAGCAGCGTCGCGGCCTGCGCGTCGGTGCGGGCGACGATCAGCGACGGCACGTTCAGCACGTCCGCGGCGAGGCGGGCGGCGTTCAGCGTGCGCTCGTGCTGCTTGGTCGGGATGAGGACCTTGCCGCCGAGGTGACCACACTTCTTCTCGGAAGCGAGTTGGTCTTCCCAGTGCACACCCGCGGCGCCGGCGGCGATCATGCCCTTCATCAGCTCGAACGCGTTGAGCGGGCCACCGAAGCCGGCCTCGGCGTCGGCGACGATCGGCGCATACCAGTCGATATCGGTGTTGCCCTCGGCCCAGTTGATCTGGTCCGCGCGGCCCAGCGCGTTGTTGATGCGGCGGACCACGGCCGGCACCGAGTTGGCCGGGTAGAGGCTCTGGTCGGGGTAGGTCTGGCCGGAGAGGTTGGCGTCGGCCGCGACCTGCCAGCCGGACAGGTAGATGGCCTGCAGACCCGCGCGGACCTGCTGGACGGCCTGGTTGCCGGTGAGGGCGCCGAGCGCGTGGACGTAGTCCTCGGTGTGCAGCAGGTCCCACAGCTTCTCCGCGCCGCGGCGCGCCAGGGTGTGCTCCTCGACCACGCTGCCGCGCAGCTTGACGACGTCCTCAGCCGAGTAGGAGCGCTGCACGCCCGCCCAGCGGGGGTCGTTCGCCCACTGCGCCGCCAGCTCCGCGGCCGCCTGCTTGGCCTGTTCCGTCATCGGATCTCCCGGTGTTGCGAAGTTTGCGATTGCTCGCCTTGCCTGACCTGACCCTCGCACGGCTGGGAAAATCCGGTCCAGCTGTCCAAGTTGCCAATTTGTGCGAAGGGTCCGTAGGCTCTTTGCAAAGGTTGCGAATCGCCCGGTTCGCAACTGATCGAAAATTCGCGTTCTTGACCGTTCACGTAACCGTTCAGGACCGGAAACCTTCCGGAGAAGAGGGCTCGAATGGAGAAGACTTTCGCCGGAGCGCGGTTGCGTCATTTGCGCGAAAGCCGGTCGATGAGCCAGGCCGACCTCGCCCGTGTGCTGGAGATCTCACCCAGCTACCTCAACCAGATCGAGCACAACTCGCGTCCGCTGACGGTCCCGGTGCTGCTGCGGATCACGCAGGCCTTCGGGGTCGACACGGAGTTCTTCGCCAACAACGACACGTCGCGGCTGGTCGCCGACGTCAAGGAAGCCCTGCTCGACGAGGTCCTCGGCGTCGACGTCACGACCAGCGAGCTCAACGAGCTGGCCACGAACCTGCCGGCGATCGCCCAGGCGCTGGTCAAGCTGCACCGCAGCTACCGCAACGCCGTCGAAAGCACCGCCGCGCTGACCACGGAAAACGGCCTGGGCCTGCACGGCAGCGCCGCCGGGGCGCTGCCGCACGAGGAGGTCCGCGACTTCTTCTACGAGCGCGAGAACTACGTCGCCGAACTGGACGAACGCGCCGAGAAGATGGCGGCCGACATCCCGCTGCAGCGCGGCCAGGTGCTCAGCGCGCTGAAGGACCGGCTTTGGCAGCGGTACGGCGTCGAAGTGACCAACGACGGCATCGACGAATCCGCCGGCCAGCAGCACCGCTACGAGCCGGTGACGCGCGTGCTGCGGCTAGCGCCCAGCCTGCGGGTCGGCCAGCAGGCGTTTCGCATGGCTTCGCAGATCGCGCTGCTCGACTACGACGACCTGATCACCGAGCTGGCCGACTCGTGGGCGTTCTCCGGGCCGGCGGCGCGTTCGCTGGCGCGTGTCGGCCTGGCGAACTACTTCGCGGGGGCGCTGATCCTCCCCTATGGCCCGTTCCTGGCCACGGCCGAGCGGTTCCGCTACGACATCGAGCGGCTGTGCGACCACTACGGCGTCGGCTTCGAGACCGTGTGCCACCGGCTGTCCACGTTGCAACGTCCGAAGCAGCGCGGGGTGCCGTTCTCGTTCGTCCGGGTGGACCGGGCGGGGAACATGTCGAAGCGCCAGTCCGCGGCCGGCTTCCACTTCTCCCGGGTGGGCGGGGCCTGTCCACTCTGGAACATCTACGAGGCGTTCACCCAGCCGGGGAAGATCCTGACGCAGATCGCGACGCTGCCCGACGGGAAGAGCTACTTCTGGATCGCGCGGACGGTGTCGCGCAACATCGGCGGGTACGGCAGCCCAGGCAAGACGTTCACCGTCGGCCTGGGCTGCGAACTGCGCCACGCCGGGCGGCTCGTCTATTCCACCGGTCTCGATCTGGACGAGCCGGCCGCCGCGACACCCATCGGGATGGGCTGCAAAGTCTGCGAACGGCCGGCTTGCTCCCAGCGCGCGTTCCCGACGATCGGCAAGCAGCTCACGGTGGACGAGAACACCAGCACCTTCGTTCCCTACCCGGCGGTGCCGAAGGGCTGATCACCCGATCACGTCCGTCGTCCACTTCGCCTCGTCCGGGCCGAGCAGCGTGATGCGGTCGAGCAGGCTCTGCGCGTCGATGCCCGCCGTCGCCGGTTGGTCGATCCGGACACAGGCCTGCAAACCGTTGCTCTTCGCGCAGACCGGCGAGCCGTAGTCGGTTTTCCGGCCACCCGGCGCGGAGACGGCGATCGTCGCGTGCGTCCCGTTCGACTCGTACATCAGCAGCACCCGCCACGGGACGCCGTCGGCGTCCGGGCGGCGGATCAGGAAGCCGTCCGTGATGCGGAACGTCCCCGGGAGGCCGGCGATGTGCAGGGGCAGCGGCACCCGCCGGTCCGCGAAGACCGCGTGCTCGGCCACCCGGAGCAGCACCTGCTGCCGGTCCGGGCCGGTGAGGCGGAAGGCCAGCAGCTCAGCCCACCGGCCGTCCGACATCCGCCAGCGCAGGTGGGTCTGACCGTGGTTGAGCGGGTCGTTCGCGTAGTTCGTGAGCCAGTAGCCGTCGCGGCCACCGATCCGGACCGGAACCCGCGTCGCCTGACCGGCCAGCTCACCCGGCACGGGCGGCTCCTGGTCGGAAACCGACAACAAGATCTCCGGCGGCTCCTCGCCGCGACCGACGGCCCCCGTCGAGTCGTTGTGCACGCCGACGGAGTGCTCGATGGCGGTGACCTCTTCGGGCAGCCAGCCGAAGCTCGCCTTGGCCGTGATCGGGTCGGTCGTCGGAGCCGGCTCGGGCAGAGGTGCGACGGCCACCGGCGCGGCAACGGGGTCGTGCCTGAGCACAGTCACCGCGGTCACCCCGCCGGCCGCAACCACCGCCGCGCAGCCCAGCACCAGTGCCGTGGTTCGCACCCGACGACGACGTCCGCCGGCCCGGCGCGCGCGGTCGACGTCGATCCGGGGCGGCGGCGCGGGCGCGTCGGCCAGGTCCTTCAGCATCGTGGACAGCTCGGTGTCGGTCATGCTCGTCCCTCCCAAATCGGCTCGCGCAGCAGCTCGCGGAGCGTGTCCACGGCCTTCGCGGTCTGGCTCTTGACGGTGCCTTCGGAACACCCGAGGGTCCTGGCGGCGTCGGCGACGGATTGGTCGCAGAAGTAGCGAAGGACGATGGTCGCCCGCTGGCGTGCGGGCAGCCGGTCCAGGGCGGCGCGCACGTCGAGCGCCGAGTCGACGTCCGGGCCGGGCGGCGGTGGCGCGCCGTGCTCGGCGTCGCGCAGGTCGACCCGCTTCCACCACGACGTCCGCTGCTCGGCCAGGTACGCGTTGACCAGCGTGCGGCGCGCGTAGCCGTCGAGGTTGCCCGCCCGGGAAGCCCGCGGCCAGTTCGCGTAGAGCCGGGTGATCGCCGTCTGGACGAGGTCGTCGGCCCGGTGCCAGTCCCCGCAGAGCAGGTACGCGACCTTGCGCAGCCAAGCCGACCGCGCCGTCACGTAGTCCGTGAAGCCCGCCTCCATGGAACCCCCATCCTGTTCGTCACCCCTTTGATGCGGCCGGAGGGCCGGGCGGTTGCCCGGGACGCGCGAGTCGTAGATTCAGCGGGGTGCACGACATCGACACGGTGACCGCGGCGACCATCGAAAAGGCCGCCGAGCGGCTGGCCGGGGTGGTGACCCGCACGCCGCTGGAGCCGAGCGCGCGGCTGTCGTCCCGGGTGAACGCCCAGGTCTGGGTGAAGCGCGAAGACCTGCAGACCGTCCGGTCGTACAAGATCCGCGGCGCCTACAACTTCATCGTCCAGCTCGAAGAGGACGTACGCACGCTCGGCGTGGTGTGCGCCAGCGCCGGCAACCACGCCCAAGGCGTCGCGTACGCGTGCCGGCGGCTCGGCGCGAACGGCCGCGTCTACGTCCCGGGCACCACGCCGCGGCAGAAGCGCGAACGCATCGCGACGCTCGGCGGCGCGCACATCGAAGTCATCGTCGTCGGCGAAACGTACGAAGACGCCTTCGCCGCCGCCAACGAGGACGCGCAGCGCACCGGGGCGACCCTCGTGCCGGCGTTCGACGACGTCCGCACCGTCGCCGGCCAGGGCACGGTCGCGTTGGAGGTCGTCGAGCAGCTCGGCTTCGTCCCCGACGTCGTGGTCGTCCCGGTCGGCGGGGGCGGGCTGCTCGCCGGTGTCGGCAGCTGGCTGCGGGAACGGCACCCGGAGGTCCGGGTCGTCGGCGTCGAACCCGCGGGCGCGGCGTGCATGGCGGCCGCCTTGGCGGCGGGACAGCCGGTGCGGCTGCCCGAGCTCGACTCGTTCGTCGACGGCGCCGCCGTGCGCGAGGCCGGCGCCGTCACCTACCCGCTCATCCGCGAGAGCGGCGCCGAGCTGACCTCGGTCGCCGAGGGGGCGATCTGCACCGAGATGCTGGCGATGTACCAGTCCGACGGGATCATCGCCGAGCCCGCGGGCGCGCTGGCCGCGGCTTCGCTCGGTTCAGTGGTCGAGGTGAAGCCGCGACAGACCGTCGTCGTCGTGGTCTCCGGCGGCAACAACGACGTCAGCCGCTACGGCGAGATCCTCGAACGCTCGCTGATGCACGAAGGGCTGAAGCACTACTTCCTCGTCGGGTTCCCGCAGGAGCCGGGCGCGCTGCGGCGGTTCCTCGAGCAGGTGCTCGGGCCCGAGGACGACATCACCCGCTTCGAGTACGTCAAGCGCACCAACCGCGAGATGGGCCCGGCGCTGGTCGGCGTGGAAATCGCCCGGTCGTCCGACCTCCCGGGCCTGCTGGCGCGGATGGACGCGAGCCCCCTGCAGGTCGAGCGGATCGAGCCGGGCAGCCCCCTGTTCCACTTCCTCCTCTGACCGCGTGGTCCACTAGGCGGATGGTGAAGGTCGACGGGGTCCGCAGTGTCGAGGCGTTGCGCGAAAAGGTCCACGAGGGTGCGGAGCCCGAATACCTGCTGTTCTACGGGCACACGCCCACGAAGTCCGGACGGGTGACGGCGAGCTGCCTGAGCCAGTGGTGGGTCGACCCGTTCGAGGCCGACGGCGTCGTCTACCCGACCGCCGAGCACTACATGATGGCCGGCAAGGCCGAGCTGTTCGGCGACCACGAGAAGGCTGCGCTGATCCGGGAGACGCCCGACGCGAAGACGGCGAAGGTGCTCGGCCGCGAGGTCGCCGGGTTCGACGCCGCGACCTGGGAACGGCACCGGTTCGACATCGTCGTCGACGGCAACCTGGCCAAGTTCCGCGCCCACCGCGACCTGCGCCGGTTCTTGCTCGGAACCGGCGAGGCCGTGATCGTCGAGGCGTCGAAGAAGGACCTCGTGTGGGGCAGCGGCCTCGCGCGCGAGGAGAAGAACGCGACCAAGCCGGACTACTGGCGTGGGCTGAACCTGCTCGGCTTCGCACTGATGGAGGTCCGCGAGCAGCTGCGGGCTCGCTGACTCACGGCTTGGGGGTCGGCGCGCCCGGGCACGGCTCCGACGTCGTCCGGCCCGTGTCGAAGAAAGTGACGGCGGCGTCGGCGCACGGTAGTGAGGACAGCGAGCCGTGGGCGTCGTCCTCGACGGTCATCAGCGTGCCGCCGATCTTGCGCTGCATCCGGATCGCCCAGCCGATGGGCGTGACCGGCTCGTAGGCGTGGCCGACGAGCTGCAGCGGGCTTTGCCCGTCGGCGAACGACCACGGCCGCGCGTCCAGCGGCCAGCCGATGCAGAGCTGTTCGTAAAAGCCGTAGGCACCGGCGACCGGCAGACGTTTCATCCGGTCGAGCCGGTGCTGCCAGACGGTGTCGAAGTCGCGAGGGCTCGGTGACTCGTTGCAGAGCAGGGCCGTCTGCTGGAAGTGGTTGAACGCCTGCGGCTCGCCGTCCCAGCCGAAGCCGTGGGTCTTCGCGGTCTTCGGCGCGGGCGTCCTTCCGTCGCGAAGGGCGGCGAGCTGCTCGGCGAGGCCGGTCCACTCGCGGCGCGGGTTGGCGAGCATGCCGTTCACGGTCGCGCCGAACTTCGCCCGCAGGTCGAGGAGGGCCTTCGCGACCACGGGCTCCGTGGTCCCGAAGTGGTAGACGGCGTCGTAGCGGGCGATCCAGGACGCGAACTCGTGGAAGGTGTTCTCCCCGGCGGTCGCCTGGTCGTCGTCCATTTCGGTGACGTTGAGGTCCGGCGCCATGACGGAGTCGAGCAGCATCTTGTCGACGTGGTCGTCGAAGAGCGACCGGTACTGCGCGCCGAGCGCGGTGCCCCAGGAGACGCCGTAGTAGCCGATCTTGTTCTCGCCGAGGGCCTGCCGGATCCGGTCTAGGTCGCGGGCGATGGTCGGCGTGGTCAGGTTCCGGACGAAGGCGGGGTGCGCGGCAACGCACTCGCGGTTCGCGGCGGCTGCGCGCTCCGCGGCTTCGCGGGCCTTCTCCTTGTCGGGGACGCCGGGGTCGGGATCCGGGAAGTCGACCGCGCACGGCAGGTCGGCGCTGTAGCCGACGCCCCGCGGGTCGAACCCGATGAGGTCGTGGTGGACGCCGATGCCACCGGCGTGACTGCCGGCGATGCTGCGCGGCATGGTCAGGCCGGACTGACCGGGCCCACCCGGGTTCAGCAGGACGACGCCGGCTTTCGCGCCCGTCGCCTTGATCCGGCTGACGGCGATGTCGATCTTCGGGCCGCCCGGGTCGGCGTAGTCGAGCGGGACCGGGACGAGCGTGCACTCGCTGCGCTGATCACCGGAGTCCCAGCCTTTCGCGACGGCAGAGCAGAGCTGCCAGGAGACGCCCTCCGCGGCGGCGACCGCGGGGACGGCTGGGACGAGCGCCGCGGCGACGAGCAGCGGGACGGCGAACCGGGTGATCGACATGGACCCAGGCTGCCGGGAGGGCGGTCGGGGGAGATCGGCCGATCAGCCGATGATCACCGCCGAACGGCCGGAGCCAAGACGATGGTCGCCTTCCGGCCCACGGCGGTGCGCCTCAGGCTGCGGCTGTCACGGTCTCGGCCCATGGTTCGGGCGCGGCACGGCCGGGCGCGGCCGGGCGCCGGGAGTGGTGCGGCTCCGGCTATCGCCAGGTCAAACAGGCCGCAAGCCACTGCCGAACCTCGCCGACTTCCGGTCATTGCCGGGCAGAGCCAGCCGGTTCCAGTCGGGGCACGTGAGCTGCCGTCAGTTTCCGACCACTGCCGAACCTCGCCGACTCCGGGCCGCAGCCGAGCAAAACCCAGCCGGTTCCGATCGGGGCACGTGAGCTGCCGTCAGTTTGCGCCACTGCCGAACCTCGCCGAATCCCGGCCGCAGCCGGACAGAACCCAGCTGGTTCCGATCGGGGCAAGCGAGCTGCCGTCAGTTTGCGCCACTGCCGAACCTCGCCGAATCCCGGCCGCAGCCGGACAGAACCCAGCTGGTTCCGATCGGGGCGAACGAGCTGTCGCCAGTTTCCGCCCCCACCGACCACGCCGATTTCCCGCCGCAGCCCAGCAGAACCCAGCCAGTTCCAGCCGGGGCAAACGAGCTGTCGCCTCTTTCCGACCACTGCTGCGCCGAGCCCGACCAACCTCTCACCGGCTCCAAGCAACACTCGCCGAGCACCGGCGGCGGGAGGCCCAGCTCGGTGCTGTTCGACACCGCGAGCGAGTTCGGCCAAGCCGTCGCCCATTGCCGACAATCGCCGTGGCGATCCGGCTTAGCCGGGCCGTCGTCAGTTTTCGGGCGTTGGCGGGTCTCCTGTGGCGAGGCCGACGAACATCGTCTGGTGCAGGCCGCGCACGTGCTTCCTCGTCACGCGGGCCGCCGCGTCCGGGTCGCCCGCTGCCAGCGCCTTCACCAGACGCCCGTGATCGCGGTTCGACTCGCGCAGCTTCGTCATCGGGTACGGCAGGTAGAACCGGTACAGCTCGGCCAGCACCGTCTCGTACTGCGCCACCGCCGCGGCCGGGGCGGGAGCCGCCACCGTCCGGTGGAACTCCGCGTCCAGCTCGTGGAACTCTGCCCAGCCCGTCGCCGTGTCCATGCGGGCGACCAACGTCCGCAAGCGCGGCAGGTCCGGTGACCGCTTCGCCACCAGCTGGACCAGACCCGTCTCCAGGACCAGGCGATGGTCGATCAGGTCGCGGACCTCGGCCGCCGACTCACGGTACGCGCCGACCTCACGGACTTGCTCACGCGGCGGATTTTCGGTCACGAGCGTTCCGCCGCCTCGGCCCCGACGGCGTTCGATCAGGCCGTCGCCGACCAGGGACTCCAGGGCTCTGCGCACGGTGATCTCCGCGACCCCGAGCGCTCGCGCGATGTCGGCGTTCACCGGCAGGCGCTCCCCCGGCTTCAGCAGGCCGAGCTCCACCGCGAGCGCGATGCGGGCGCGGACCGTGTCCAGTGCGGACAGCCGCCGGATGCCGGTCAATGCCGGCGCGCTCAGGTCTGCCGTCGCCATGAACCGACCGTACCGCACAAATTGCTCATCTTGAGCACTCTTGTTTAAGTGTTCAAGATGGACTATTTTTCGTCCATGCCGCGACCACTGCCGATCGCCCTCGTGCAAGCGCCGCCCCGACCCGCCGGCGACGACGGGTTCACGGGCGAGGTCGAAGGCGTCCTCGGCCGGTTTCCGGACACGCGTCTGGCCGCCTTCCCCGAGCTGCACCTCTGCGGCGTCGACGGCGAAGGCGACGAACGCACCGAGCAGCTTCGGGCCGCCGCCCAGCCCCTGCACGGACCAAGGACCAAGGAGCTCGCGGAACTGGCCGGCGACCTGGGGATCTGGCTCGCACCCGGCACCGTTTGCGAAGAAGGCGACCACGGCGAGCTGTTCAACACCGCCCTCGTCTTTTCTCCGCGAGGCGAGCTGGCCGGCTGGTACCGCAAGATCTTCCCTTGGCGGCCGCACGAGCCCTACGATCCCGGCGATCGGTTCGTCGTCGCCGATCTGGCCGATGCCGGCCGCGTCGGGTTTTCCATCTGCTACGACGCCTGGTTCCCGGAAGTGACCCGGCACCTCGCGTGGATGGGCGCCGAGCTCGTGCTCAACCCCGTCCAGACCACGACCCGCGACCGCGCCCAGGAGCTCGTGCTGGCCCGGGCGAACGCCATCGTCAACCAGGTCTTCGTCGCCAGCGTGAACACGGCTGGGCCGTTCGGAATGGGCGACAGCCTGCTCGTCGGGCCCGAAGGCGACGTGCTCGGCGCGTTGCCGGGAACCGGTCAAGGCGTCCTCGCCCACACGATCGACCTCGACGAGGTGGCGCGCGTTCGCCGCGTGGGCACCGCGGGCACCAACCGCATGTGGGCGCAGTTCACCCCCACCGACGCACCCCTCGACCTGCCGCTCTACCAGGGCCGCATCGACCCGGACCGCTGGCGTCCACGAGAAGGAGACGACCGATGACCTCCACGGCCGCGGCCCCGGCCGCCCTGCAGCGCCGGCTCGGGCTGCCCGGCGTCGTCCTGTTCGGGCTCGCCTACATGGCGCCGCTCATCGTGCTGGGCACCTTTGGCATCGTCGCAACGACGACCGACGGCACCGTGCCTTCGGCATACCTGCTCGCCCTGGTCGCGATGCTGTTCACGGCGGCGAGCTACGGGAAGATGGCCCGCACCCATCCCGTCGCCGGCTCGGCCTACACCTATGTCCGGAAAGCGGTCGACGCGCGCGCCGGGTTCCTGGTCGGCTGGGCGGTGCTGCTCGACTACTTCTTCCTGCCGATGGTGATCTGGCTGATCGGCGGCGCGTACCTCTCGGCCGAGTTCCCCGCCGTGCCCAATTGGATCTGGTTGATCACTTTTATCGCCGTGACGACGATCCTCAACGTCCTGGGCATCAAGATCGCCGAAAAGGCCAACTTCGTCCTGATGGCCTTCCAGATCCTGGTGATCGGCTTCTTCGTCGTTCTTTCGGTCAAGCAGGTCCTGCACGTCGGCGGCTCGCTGGCGAGCACCCAGCCGTTCTTCCACCCGGGCAGCACGCTGGGGACGATCTCCGGCGGCGCCGCGCTCGCGACGTACTCCTTCCTCGGCTTCGACGCCGTGACGACGTTGACCGAAGAGACGACCGAGCCGCGCCGGACCATTCCCCGCGCCATCCTGCTGACCGCGCTGATCGGCGGCGGCATCTTCGTCGTGCTCGCCTACTTCACCCAGCTCGCGCACCCGGGCAGCGCGTTCACCGACGAGTCGTCCGCCGCGTTCGAAATCGCGACGACGATCGGCGGTAACCTCTTCGCGTCGTTCTTCCTCGCCGGTCTGGTCGTGGCGCAGTTCGCGTCGGGGATCGCCGCGCAGGCGAGCGCGTCGCGGCTGATGTTCGCCATGGGCCGCGACGGCGTCCTGCCGCGGATCTTCGGCAAGCTCCAGCCGCGGTTCGCGACGCCGGTGTTCGGCATCGTCCTGACCGGGCTCGTCGGACTGGTCGCGCTGTCGCTGGACGTCAGCACGTCGACGTCGTTCATCAACTTCGGGGCGTTCACGGCGTTCACGTTCGTCAACGTCAGCGTCCTGGCGACGTGGCTGCGCGACCGGACCGGGAAACGCGCGCTGACCTGGGTGGTCTTCCCGGTGATCGGCGCCGTGGTCGATTTGTGGCTGCTGGTCAACCTGGACGGCATCGCGCTGGTGTTCGGCCTGGTCTGGCTGGCGATCGGCATCGTCGTCCTGGCGGCGATCACCTGCGGCTTCCGCCGGCCGCCGCCGGAGATGACGTTCGAGGAGTAGGTCAGCCGCCCGGGCAGTCGTTGCCGCCGCCGCTGCGCTCGACGCAGTGGCGCGGCTCCGGCGGAGGCGGCGGGGCGTGCCGGACGTCGTCGACCCAATTCATCCCGGCGACCGCGACGGCCAGGACCAGGCAGATCCCGAAGAACCAGGTCCACCCGCGATGCCGCCCGAAGGCCGCGACGACGACGCCGACCAGCGGCAGCCCGGCGCCGAGCCAAGCTGCCCAGGTCAGGTAGCCGTCGCCCGCGTGACTGCTCGTGCCGAACACCGGGAAGCTCGCCAGGAACCCCTGCAAGAACAAGAACGGGACGACGAGCAGCAGGCCCGCGGCGCACAGCGCCAGCACGAGCGACGACCAGACAGTCCGCGACTCCCCCACGCGGTCATCATGCCCGGGCGGAAGACCACGGCACCTGAGTAGATCTACTGCTCGCCGAGGGTTTTCTGCAGTGCCTTGTTCGCCTTCCGCGCCATGTCGGCGACAGCCTCACGGCGAGCCGCGTCGGCCGCGTAGTCCTCTTCGCGGTTACGCACCACGCGGGCCGGCGCGCCGACCGCGATCGAGTAGTCGGGGATGTCGCCACGCACGACCGCGTGCGCGCCCAGCACCGAACCACGGCCGATGCGGGTGCCCTTCAGGACGCTGACCTTCGTGCCCAGCCACGTGTCCGGCCCGATGCGCACCGGGGACTTCACGATGCCCTGGTCCTTGATCGGCACGTGGATGTCGGCGATGACGTGGTCGAAGTCACAGATGTACACCCAGTCGGCGACCAGCGTGGCCGCGCCGAGCTCGATGTCGAGGTAGCAGTTGATGACGTTCTGGCGGCCGAACACGGACTTGTCGCCGATCCGCAGCGAACCCTCGTGGCAGCGGATCGCGTTGCCGTCGCCGATGTGCACCCAGCGGCCGATCTCCAGCCGCCCGTAGCCCGGCCGGCAGTGGATCTCGACGTCCTTCCCGAGGAAGAGCATCCCGCGCAGGATGATGTGCGGGTTGGCAAGCCGGAACTTGAGCAGGCGGTAGTACCGGACGAGGTACCAAGGCGTGTACGCGCGGTTGCGCAGCACCCACCGCAGCGAGTCGGCGGTCAGGAACTTCGCCTGCCGCGGGTCGCGCCGCGCGCGCCGCCAGGCCCGCACCCGCGACAGGGCGGGCGCACCCCACATCGACGTCATGCCCGTGACCGTAACCTGTGTGCGGGACGGGTTCACGGGCAAGGGGAGCTGGATGGGCACGAAGCTGATCATCGACACCGACCCGGGCGTCGACGACGCGCTGGCGATCGCGCTGGCGGCGCTGTCCCCGGACGTCGAACTGCTGGGCGTGACGTCGGTTTTCGGCAACGTGCCACTGGACCGCACGACCTCGAACGCACGCCGGCTGCTGGAACTCTTCGGCCGCACCGACGTGCCGGTGGCCGCCGGGGCCGCCCGGCCGCTCGTGTATTCGAAGCCGCGCGACGCCAAGGAGGTCCACGGCGGCGACGGCCTGTCGGGCCACTCCTACACGCTGCCCGAGGCGAGCCGTCCCCTCGACGAGCGTGACGCCGTCCGCCTGATGGTCGACCTGCTCGAAGCCGCCGACGAGCCGGTGACCATCGCGCCGATCGGGCCGCTGACGAACATCGCCGCGTTGCTGGCTGCCCACCCGGGCGCGGCGGCGAAGATCGCGCGGCTCGTGATCATGGGCGGCGGGGTGACGTTCGGCAACAGCACCACCGCCGCCGAGTTCAACATCTGGAGCGACCCCGAAGCGGCTCGCCGCGTGCTGGTCGAGGAGGACGTCCCGGTCGTCCTCGTGCCGCTCGACCTCACGCACCGCTGCGCCGTCGACGCCGACTGGCTGGCGAAGCTCGCGTCGTCGGGGCCGGTCGGCGCCGTCCTCGAAGGCCTCACCTCGACCTACCGGCAGCACTACACGCGCGTGTTCGGCGAGGACCGCATGGTCATGCACGACGCCGTCGCGGTCGCGGAGGCGATCTCGCCGGGAATCCTCCAGACCGAGACCTACCGCGTCGACGTCGACTGCGGGCTGGGCCCGGCGCGCGGGCAGACGCTCGTCGACCGGCGAAGGCTCGGCGAAGACGATCCTCAGTTCAGTCCCGGCCGCCCGATCGAGGTCGCGATGGACACCGACCTCGACGGCCTGCGCGGTTTCGTCCTCGACCGGTTGACCGGAGCCGCGCGGTGAGCGACGAGCCGGAGATCGTGCCGATCGAAGAGCCCGAGGTCGCACCGGAGGAGAAGCCCGGGCCTCGCCGCCGGAAGGCCGCCGTCGTGGTGGCCGCGGTGGTCGTGGTCGCCGCCGCGCTCGTCGTGGGCGTCCAGTTCGCGCCGAAGCAGCAGGAGACGACGAACGCCGCCGCGACGGTCACCCAGCCGGTTTCCGTCCCGAAACCGACCACATCCCCGCAGACGTCGGCGCCGCCCAAGGTGCCGGAAGCGAGCGAGTTCGACGCCTGGGCGTCCAAGACCAGCCAGTGGCTCGACGTCCCGCTGCGCGCGATGGTCGGCTACGCGAAGGCGACGACGAAACTCGCCAAGGACGCCCCGGGCTGCCACCTGTCGTGGGTGACGCTGGCCGCGGTCGGCAAGGTGACCACGGACCACGGCCGCGCGCAGGGCGGGCAGATCGGCACCACCGGCGTGCTGGACAAGCCGCTCGGCACGATCGAGGTGCGCGACTTTTACAACAAGGTCGTCTCGACGGCGAACGCCGCCGGGCCGATGCAGGTCTCCCCCGCGATCTGGGCGAAGTACCAGGCGAGCTACACCGGCGGGAAACCCGATGTCCAGAACATCGACGACGCCGCGCTGACCACCGGCCGCGCGCTGTGCGACGGCGGCACCGACCTCTCCCAGGGCCAGCCGTGGTGGGACTCGGTGGCGAAGCTGCAGTCGGCGCCGCTGCTCCTGCACCGGACGCTGGCCACGGTCAACGTCTACGGCACGGTCGGCCAGGGGTCCGCGGCGCCGAACCCGGCGGTGCTGAGCGCGGTGAACTTCGCCATCGACAAGATCGGGCTCCCCTACATCTGGGGCGGCAACGGCACCGGCGGCAACGACCCGGGCTTCGACTGCTCCGGCCTGACGACGGCGGCGTACGGGAGCGCCGGCGTCAAGCTGATGCGCACGGCCGACACGCAGTTCCGGAGCGTCCCGCACGTGACCGATCCGCAGCTGGGCGACCTGATCTTCTACGGCGAGCCGGCGACGAAGATCCACCACGTCGGGCTCTACATCGGCAACCAGCAGATGATCGACGCGCCGCAGACCGGCCAGGCGGTGCAGGTGCACTCCTACCGCAGGAACGGCGACGACTACGCCGGAGCGGGCCGCCCGACGGCCTGAGAAAATTCTCCGGCGGCGATGTCGAGAACGCGCGATCGGCTGCGTCCCCGGGTCGGACGCGGCCAAGATGGGCCGCACCCGGACCGAGGAGAACGACCATGGCCAAGTACCTGCTGCTGAAGCACTACCGAGGCGCCCCGGCTGCCGTCCACAACGTGCCCATGGACCAGTGGACGCCGGAGGAGATCTCGGCCCACGTGCAGTACATGCAGGATTTCGGGGCCCGGCTCGAGGAGACCGGCGAGTTCGTCGAGCACCAGGCGCTCACCCCCGAGGGGACGTTCGTCCGGTTCGACGGCGACGGTCGCCCGCCGGTCACCGACGGCCCGTTCGCCGAGACGAAGGATCTCATCGCCGGCTGGACGGTCATCGACGTCGACAGCTACGAGCGCGCCCTCGAGCTGGCCGCAGAGCTGTCGGCCGCCCCCGGCGCGGGCGGGAAGCCGATCGGCGAGTGGCTCGAGCTGCGTCCGTTCTGGGGCGCGACGCCGACCATTACGGAGTGACCTAGGTCACATCGGCGCTGTGTCGAGAAGCCGCCCGCGGTTCCGTCCCCGGCACGAACCACAGCCGATCCGACGAGGAGACCGACATGCAGCAGAGCACGATCGACGAGATCCTGAACCGCCCGCTCAGCCAGGAGCTGCTGGCCCGGGACCTCACCCGGCTGGCCTACACCGCCGTGGACGGCACGCCCCGGTCGATCCCGATCGGGTTCACCTGGAACGGGTCGCAGATCGTCCTGTGCACGCCGACGAACGCGCCGAAGCTGCCGTCGTTGCGCCGCAACCCGGCGGTCGCCCTGACGATCGACACCGAGGTGCACCCGCCGAAGATCCTGCTGATCCGGGGCACGGCCGAGCTGGACGTCGTCGACGGCATCCCGGAGGAGTACCTGCAGTTCAACGGCACCTACGAGATGACGCCGGAGCAGCGGGTGGAGTGGGAGAAGGGCGTGCGGTCGCTCTACGACGGCATGGTCCGCATCGTGGTCACCCCCACCTGGGCCAAGCTGATCGACTTCGAGACGACACTGCCCACCGCCGTCGAAGAGCTCGTGCAGCGGCAGAAGGAACGTCAGCACGCCTGAGGAGGAGATCGTCAATGGGTGACAACAGTGTCCTGGCGCGGCTCGAACACATCGGCATCGTCGTCGAGGACCTCGGCGCCGCCAAGGCGTTCTTCAGCGAGCTCGGGCTGGAGCTCGAGGGCGAGATGACGGTCGAAGGCCGCGTCGTCGACCTCATCGTCGGGCTGGCCGGCGTCCGCTCGGACGTCGCGATGATGCGGACGCCGGACGGCAACGGATGCCTCGAACTGATCAGGTACCAGACGCCCGCGGGGCCGGCCGGGGACCCGGCCGCGCCGGCGAACACGCCCGGCATCCGGCACATCCTGTTCGAGGTGGCGGACATCGACGACGTCGTGGGACGACTGCGCAAGCACGGCGCCGAGCTCGTCGGCGAGGTGGCGCAGTACGAAGACAGCTTCCGGCTCTGCTACCTGCGCGGGCCGGCGGGGATCATCGTCGAGCTGGCCGAAAAGATCGGGTGAACCGTGGACGAAGTCCTGCTTCGGAGCCTGACGCCGCACGTGCTCGGGATCCTCGTGCGGCGCGGAGCCGACTTCGCTTCGGCCGAGGACGCCGTGCAGGACGCGCTGCTCGAAGCACTCCGCTTCTGGCCCGCCGAGCCGCCGCGCGACCCGAAGGGCTGGCTGGTCACGGTCGCCTGGCGCAAGTTCCTCGACGCGACCAGGTCGGAGAGCGCCCGGCGGCGGCGTGAGGACCTGGTCGACGTCGAGCCGGCGCCCGGGCCGGCGGCCGCCTCGGACGACACGCTCCAGCTCTACTTCCTGTGCGCGCACCCGTCACTGACGCCGTCTTCGGCGGTCGCGCTCACCCTGCGCGCCGTCGGCGGGCTGACCACGCGTCAGATCGCGCAGGCCTACCTGGTTCCCGAAGCGACCATGGCGCAGCGCATCAGCCGGGCCAAGCGCACGGTCGGGCAGGTGCGGTTCGACCAGCCCGGTGACGTCGCGACCGTGCTGCGCGTCCTCTACCTGGTCTTCAACGAGGGCTACTCCGGCGATGTCGACCTGGCCGCCGAGGCCATCCGGCTGACCCGGCAGCTCGCGGCCGCGATCGACCACCCCGAGGTCGCGGGGCTGCTGGCGCTGATGCTGCTCCACCACGCCCGGCGCGCCGGGCGGATCGCGGCCGACGGCAGCCTGGTGCCCCTCGCCGAGCAGGACCGCGGCCGGTGGGACACCTCGGCGATCGCCGAGGGCGTGGCGATCCTGCAGAAGGCGCTCGCCCGCGACCGGCTCGGCGAGTTCCAGGCCCAGGCGGCCATCGCGGCCCTGCACGCCGACGCGCCGACCGCCGGGGAGACGGACTGGGTGCAGATCGTCGAGTGGTACGACGAGCTCGCGCAGTTGACCGACAGCCCGGTCGTCCGGCTCAACCGCGCGGTGGCGGTGGGCGAGGCCGACGGACCACGCGCCGGCCTGGCGGCCCTCGCGGAGCTGGACGACGCGCTGCCCCGGTACACGGCGGTGGCGGCGTACCTCCACGAGCGCGACGGCGATCTGACGACGGCCGCGCGGTTGTACGCCGAAGCGGCCGAGAAGGCGCCCAACCTCGCGGAATGCACTCATCTGACCCGGCAGGCCGCGCGGCTCAACACCCTTCGGCGTGGGTGAGTCCGACCGCGTGCAGTCCCGTCAGCCGAGGTGGTCGTTCGCCCCGCTCACCCACTCGATGTAGCGCTCGGCCGACCGGCGGACCGCGCCCTTGGCGTCGCCCAGGATCTTGCCGCCCAGGAGACCGTAGAGGCGGTCGAACTCGTACGGCTCGAGCCGGTCCACGATGCGCCGGACCAGCCCCGCCGACAGCGGGATCTTGTTCGGGTAGCTGCGCATGAACGTCACCCAGCCCGCCGCTGCCACCGGCACCATCGTGTCGCCGGCCAGCACGAAGCCGCCGGTTTCGGTAGCGACGTGGGCGACCGCGGCGCCCGGGAAGTGCCCGCCTGCCTCGATGAGCGTCACGCCGGGCAGGATCCGCTCGGTGCCCGACCACTCCCGGATCATCGGGTCTTCGCGCCGCACCCACTGCCGGTCGGCGGCGTGCACCAGAACGGGGACACGGCCGAGGCGGTGGCTCCAGCTGACCTGGGAGCCGTACATGTGCGGGTGGCTGGCCACGATCACCGCGGCGCCGCCGAGCTCCTCGATCTCGGCGGCGAGCGCCGCGTCGAGGTGGTTCGGCGGGTCCCACAGGAGGTTGCCCCCGGCGGTCCGGACCAGGTGCGACCACTGGCCGATGCCGAACGGCGGTTCGCGGTTGAACCGGTGCAGCCCCGCTTCCAGCTCCTCGTGGACGGCTTCGTGGCCGTCGGCCGAAAGCTTGCCGAGGGTCGTCCACACCTGCCCGGAAGCGGGCACCCACTGGCGGTCGTCGGCGCAGATGGCGCAGGTGCCGGCCGGGGGCCGGCCGGTGTCGGGGTGTTCGACCCCGCAGGTTCCGCAGATCCAGATCGTCATCACGCCAGTCTCGAAGCTCCAGCAAGGTCGAGGTCAACCTCGCTGCGAGAGCCCTGGGACAATCCCGCTATGGACTCGGGGACGACCACGCAGCTGATCACCGTGGGCGCGACGCTCGGCGGCGTGCTGCTCACGATGCTGACCACCACACTCGTGGAGGGCCGCAAGCTCAAGGCGACCCAGCGTGCCGAGGAGCGGAAGCGCGCGGCCGAGCACGCCACCTGGCTGCGTGACGAACGGGTCAAGGCCTACGCGGGCCTGTCGAACGCGGGCGAAGAGGCGTTCCAGCTGATCCGGTCGGAGTTCGTCAAGCTGCCGGAGAGCCGCGCCGAGATCGAGGTCCGGTGGCGAGAACGGCGCAACGAGCTGCGCAAGGCGCACAACCAGGTCGCGCTGTTCGGCACGGAAGAACCCCGCCGGCGCGGCAAGGAACTGTGGAAAGTGGCCCGCAACGGGGCGAACGACGTCCTCGCCGTACCGGACTCCGGTGACCCGGCGGTGCGGCAGGCCGGTCTCGACCGCGTGCTGACGGGGATCAGCGAGACCGGCGACCGGTTCCTCGAAGCCTGCCGCGCCGATATCCAGGGCACGACGGACCAGTAGTCACGCTGGGCCGGCGAGCCCGATCAGGTTGCCCTGGGGGTCGGTGAAGTGCGCGACCACCAGGTCGCGCCCCGGCGCGCGGGCCGGGCCCAGCCGGCGCGTTCCGCCGAGGCGTTCGGCCTGCGCCAGCGCCGCCGCGACGTCCGGGACGCCCACGTAGAACACCACGTGGCTCTCGTACCCCGCGCCGCCGCCGACGCCGCCCGGGATGGTGTCCGTCTCGACGAAGCCGTAGTTGCCCGCTTCCGACACCTGGTCCGCCACCGGCCCCGAGGTGTCGAACTCCCAGCCGAACAGCTCGCCGTAGTACCCGCGCAGCCGCGCCGGGTCCGTCCCGATGACCTCGAAGTGCACCACAGGATTTCCCATGACGGCGACCGTACGCCGCCCTAATTGTTAAAAACAACCTCCCAGTTGTAGATTGGCACCATGCCGACGAGCCGTACCTACGGAGACGCCTGCGCCACCGCCCGCGCGCTGGACGTCGTCGGGGAACGCTGGGCGCTGCTCGTCGTGCGCGAGCTGCTGCTCGGGCCGCAGCGGTTCTCCGACGTCCGCCGCGCGCTGCCGGGCGCCAGCTCGAACCTGGTCACCGACCGGCTGCGCGAGCTCGAGGGCCACGGCGTGCTGACCCGCCGGAAGCTGCCGCCCCCGGCGGCGTCGACGGTCTACGAGCTGACCGAGTGGGGCCGCGAGCTCGAGCCGATCGTGCTGGCTCTCGGCGCGTGGGCCGCCCGCGTGCCCCTCCCCGAGCCGGCGACGCTCGGCGCGACGTCGATGCTGCTGTTCCTCCGCGGCTCCGCCCGCCCGCGCACGACGGCTTGCTACCGCGTCGAACTGGACGATCGCGTGTGGACGGTCCGCACCGAGCCGGGCCGGCTGACGGTCGAGCCCGGCGAGCCCGCCACCCCGGACGCGACGATCCGGACCGACCCGCGCACGCTGAACGCCCTGCTTGAGAAGCCGTCGGACCTGCACGCGGCGATCGAAGACGGCCGGATGACGGTCGAAGGTGACCGGAAGGCCGTCCACCGGCTGCTCCGGGAAAGAGTCACCGCGTGAGCGCTGCCTCGCGGACCCGCAGCGACGGTGCCAGGAACAAGATCCCGAACGTCACTACGACCGCCGACGACAACGCCCAGTGCAGCCCGATCCTCGTCGCCAGCGCGCCCACGAGCACCGGCTCCACCAGGAACCCCAGGTACCCGCACGCGGCGACGGCCGCGACCGCCTTGCCCGGCGCGTCCGCCTGCTTGCGGCTCGCCACGCTCCACGCGATCGGCACGATCCCGGCCACGCCGAGGCCGACCACCGCGAAGCCGAAGACCACCGCGACCGGCCAGGGGGCGAGGAGGACCACGGCGAAGCCCAGCACCGCGACCGTGGTCGCCACGCGGACGAACCGCACCGCGCCCGTGCGCGCCACCACCCGGTCGGCGACCAGGCGGACCGCGATCATCGTCCCGGAAAACGCGAAGTAACCCAGTGACGCGAGCGCGGGCGTCGCGCCGGTGACGTCCGCCAGGTACACCGCGCTCCAGCTGTTGACCGCGCCCTCGGCGACGAACCCGCAGAACGCGATCACGCCGAGCGGCACCAGCGCCCGGCCCGGCCACGCGAACGCCGCCTCGCCCTGGCCGCGATCCGCCCCGGACAGGAACAGGGCCCGGCCCCACAGCGCCAGCGCGAGCAGCACCGCGCCCGCGATCGGGAAGTGCACCGAGACCGGGACGTGCAGGGCCTCCATCAGCGCGTCGACGCCGGAGCCGGCGAGGCCGCCGATGTTCCAGAACGCGTGGAAGCCGGCGAAGATCGGGCGCCCGTAGCCCTCCTCGACGCGGGCCGCGTGGGCGTTCATCGCGACGTCGAGCAGGCTGTTGCCCACGCCGAGCACCACGAGCGCGGCGACGAACACCGGCGCGGACCACGCGAACGCCACCAGCGGCAGCCCGCCGCACAGCACGGCCGCGCCGAGGACGACGGCCGCGCGGCTGCCGATCCGGGTGAGCAGCGCCCCCGCGCCCACCAGCGCGACCACCGACCCCAGGGCGAGCCCGAAGAGCCCCGTCGCCAGCCAGCCCGTGGTCAGCCCCAGGTGCTCCTGCACCGCCGGCACCCGCGCCAGCCAGGTCGCGAACGCCGCGCCGCACACGGCGAAGACGACGGAGACCCCCAGGCGAGCGCGTTTCAGTTCTCCGGCCACTTTCGCGATTATGCTGATCTCCGTGGCCGGCTGGGACGACGCCGGCCGGATCGCGCGTGGGCTGCCCGAGGTGATCGAGGACAGCTCCCGCGGGCATCTGGCCTGGCAGATCGGCAAGAAGGGCTTCGCCTGGGAGCGCCCGCTGCGCAAGGGCGACGTCGAAGCGCTGGGCGCGCGGGCGCCCGCCGGGCCGGTGCTCTGCGCCTACGTGCCGGACGTCGGGGTCAAGGACGCGCTGGTCGCCGACGACCCGGCCGTCTTCTTCACGACGCCGCACTTCCGCGGCTTCCCCGCGATCCTCGTCGAGCTCGACCGGATCGACGGCGCGACGCTGGAGGAAGTGCTGGTCGAGGCCTGGTTGTGCCGGGCGCCGAAGCGGCTGGCGAAGACGTGGCTCGAAAATCGGCGAACCCGGTAGAGAACGCGGACCGGACTCCGTCCTTTCCCGTGAACGCGCCACCGGGGCGCGGAAAGGAGCCGATCATGGCGAAGTACATGCTGCTGATGAGCTACACCGAAGGCACCGGGTGCGACCTCCCGATGGGCGAATGGCCGCCGGAGGACATCCGCGCGCACATCGACTTCCAGCAGGCGCTCGACGCCGAGCTGCGGGACAAGGGCGAGCTCGTCGACGCGCAGGGCCTGGCCGGGCCCGACCTGGCGAAGACGGTGGTCTCCGACGGCCGCACCAGTCCCGTGGTCACCGACGGGCCGTACCCGGAGGGCAAGGAGCTGCTGGCCGGCTACTGGGTCGTCGACGTCGAAAGCGAGGAGCGCGCGCTGGAGATCGCGGCGAAGGCCTCGGCCGCGCCCGGCCCGGCCGGGGTGCCGATCGGGCAGCCGATCGAGGTGCGCCAGGTGATGAGCGCGCCCGCCTGATGCCCGGCGACCGGGTCGAGGACCTGCTGCGCACGCTCGCGCCGCAGGTCCTCGGCGTCGTCGCGCGGCGGTTCCGCGACTTCGACGCCGCGGAGGACGCCGTGCAGGAGGCGCTGCTCGCGGCCGCGCGGCACTGGCCGTCCGGCGGCTTGCCGGACAACCCGCGTGGGTGGCTGCTCCAGGCCGCCGTCAACCGGCTGACCGACCAGCTTCGCAGCGACCAGGCCCGGCGCCGCCGGGAAGACGCGGCGGCGCTCGAACCACCGCCGCCGGACGTCCCCGGCACCGACGACACGCTGACGCTGCTGTTCCTCTGCTGCCACCCGGCGCTCACGCCCGCGGCGGCGATCGCGCTGACGCTGCGCGCGGTCGGTGGCCTGACCACGGCCGAGATCGCCCGGGCGTTCCTGGTCCCGGAAGCGACGATGGCGCAGCGGATCAGCCGGGCCAAGGCGCGGATCAAGGCGTCGGACGTGCCGTTCCGGCTGCCCGCGCCCGAAGAGCGCGATGCCCGTCTGCGGTCGGTGCTGCACGTGCTCTACTTGGTGTTCAACGAGGGCTACACGAGCAGCGCGGGCGGCAGCCTGCACCGGACCGAGCTGTCCGGCGAGGCGATCCGGCTGACCCGGCTGCTGCACGGGACGCTGCCGGCCGACGGCGAGGTCACCGGGCTGCTGGCGCTGATGCTGCTCACCGACGCGCGGCGCCCGGCGCGGACCGGGCCGTCCGGCGAGCTGGTGCCGCTGGCCGAGCAGGACCGGGCGAAGTGGGACCGCGGGCAGATCCGGGAGGGCGTCGCGCTGGTCACCGAGGCGCTCGCGCTCGGCGACGCGGGCGAGTACCGGCTGCAGGCCGCGATCGCCGCCACGCACGACATCGCGCCGCGCGTCGAAGACACCGACTGGGACCGGATCCTGCGGACCTACCGGCGGCTGGAGGGGGTGACGGACAACCCGGTGGTGACGCTCAACCGCGCGATCGCGACGGCGATGGTGCACGGGGCCGCCGCCGGGCTCGCGCTGCTGGAGACCCTCGAACTGGGCGGGCACCGGCTCGACGCCGTCCGCGCGCACCTGCTGGAGCTGGCCGGGGACGTCGCCGGCGCCGTCCGGCACTACGACGCCGCGGCCGCGCGGACCACCAACACCCCGGAGCAGCGGTACCTCCTGACGCGCGCCGCCCGGCTCCGGTCGTCGAGATCCGTCCAGGGCAGCTGAAAACCACCCCACGGCCACCTCGGTCCGGACTATCTTGGCCGGGTGAAATCCTTGAGCCACGATCGGCTGGCCGAGGCGCTCGTCGCCGAGGCGGAGGAGTTCGGGATGGCGATCGAGGGCGCCGCGCCGGACGCGCGCGTCCCGTCGTGTCCCGAATGGACCTTGCGCGACCTGACCTGCCACGTCGGGCTGGCCTACCACAAGTCCGCCGCGATCATCGCGAGCCGGCCCACCGGGTACGTGCCGTTCGAAGCCGTCACGGTCGACGACCCGCCGGACTTCGACGGTCTCGGCGGCTGGCTCGTCGACGGCGCGGAGCGGCTCGTCGAAACCGTGGCCGACGTCGGCCCCGAGACGCTGACGTCGACCTGGACACCCGATCGCCGCGCCGGGTTCTGGACGCGCCGGCTCACCCACGAGACCGTCGTCCACCGCGCGGACGCCGCGCTCGCGACCGGCGCCCCGTACGACGTCGACGCCGATCTGGCCGCGGACGGGATCTCCGAAGGCCTCGACCTCGTGGCCGTCTTTTCGCGCATCGAGCACCCGGCGATGGATCGGACGTCGCTCCGCGGCTCCGGCGAGACCCTGCTGTTCCGGGCCACCGGACCGGACCTCGGCTGGCTGGCCCGGCGGACGCCGTCGGGCGTCGAGGTGAGTCAGTCGCGGGGCGACGCGGACGTCGTCGTCGAGGGCCGTGTCGCCGACCTGCTCCTCGTGCTGACCGGGCGCATCGCCGCCGACGACCCGCGGGTGACGATTTCGGGCGACGCGGGCTTGTTCCGGCATTGGCTGGAGAACACGAAGTTCTGAGGCAGCCTCCTGGATGTCAAGGTCCTTACAGTCAGCTGGAGTGTAAGGTTCCTGTCATGAGTCCAGCCCCGACCGGCGACCGGCCCGGCTACCTGATCAAGCGCGCCCAGCAGGCGCTGAACCAGGCCTGCACCGACCGGCTGCGGCCACTGGAACTGTCGATGTCGCAGTACGCCGTACTGCGCGCGCTCGACGACCACCCCGGCGCGTCGTCGGCCGAACTCGCGCGGATCACGTTCGTCACCCGGCAGTCGCTGCGGGACGTCCTGGGCGGACTGCGGTCGGCCGGGCTGGTCACCGTGGCCGAGCAGGCGAGCACCGGCCGGGCGCGACCGGTGACCCTGACGGCGTCCGGCCACGCGAAGCTGCGCGCCGCCGAAGACCTGATCACGCAGGTCGAACTGGAGATGCTCGGCGACCTGTCGGCCGATCAGCGTCGCTACCTGGCCGAGCTGCTGCGCACCTGCGTCGAGAACCTGGCTTGACGTTGGTCGTATAGTCGGTTCCGACTAATAGGGAGCGACTAGTGCCACCACGCAAGATCCGCAACACCCTCGCGCTGGCCCTGCTCGGGCTGCTGCTGGAACGCCCGATGCACCCGTACGAAATGGCGTCCACCCTGCGCGAGCGCTTCAAGGACAGCAGCTTCAAGATCAACCCCGGCTCGCTCTACGACACCGTGGAGTCGCTGGCGAAACACCGGTGGATCGAGCCCGTCGAGACGGTCCGGGAGGGCAACCGGCCGGAGCGGACCGTGTACGCGCACACCGAACTCGGCCGCCAGGAGTTCATCGCGTGGCTCGACGAACTGGTCCGCGAGCCGGTCGCGGAGTACCCGAAGTTCGTCGCGGCGGTGAGCTACCTCGGCGCGCTCGGCCCGGAGCGTGCCGCCGACGCGCTGGAGGAACGCGCCCGCCACCTCGCCGACCGCATCGACGGCGCGAACACCGCTCTCGACGAGACCGTCGGCAAGGGGGCGCCGCGGCTGTTCATGATCGAGGTCGAGTTCGTCCGGCACGCGTGGCAGGCCGAGCTCGACTGGGCCCGCGCCACGGCCGCCGAAATCCGCTCCGGCTCCCTGCCCTGGCCCGACCACTTCTGAGGGGAAACTCGTGCTCGAAACCGATGTCCTCGTCGCCGGCGCCGGTCCGGCCGGCCTGCTGCTCGCCGCGGAGCTCGCGCTGGCGGGCGTCCGCACCACGATCGTCGAACGCGACCCGCAGCGACCGCCGTACTGCCGGGGCTTCAACCTCAACTCGCGCTCGCTGGACCTGCTGGCCCGCCGCGGGCTGGCCGAGGGCCTGGTCGCCGAGGGCCACCAGGTGCCGCACGCGCCGGTCACCGGCCTGCCCGGGCCCCTGCCGCTCACGGGCACGGCGACCGGCCACCCGTTCTCGCTGGGGATTCCGCAGACGCGCGTCGAGGAGGTCCTGGAGGGGCGGGCCGCCGACCTCGGCGTCGAAATCCTGCGGGGCCACGAGCTGCGGTCGTTCACGCAGTCCCCGGAAAGCGTTTCCACGGTCGTCCACAACGGACAGTTCGGCCGGACGATCTCCGCGCGGTTCCTGGTGGGCTGCGACGGCGGGCGCAGCACGGTGCGCAAGCAGGCCGGGATCGGCTTCCCGGGCGTCGACGCGCGCTGGTACGCGCTGCTCGGCGACGTCGAATGCGAGCTGCCGTACGGGGTTTCGGCCGGGCCGGACGGCCGCACGGTGTTCGTCATCCCGCGGCCGGGGTACGTCCGGATCGTGGTGCGGGAGGACGACCCGCCGGCCGACAAGTACGCGCCCGTGACGCTCGAAAGGCTGCAGGCGCAGGTGGATGCCGTGCTCGGCCGGCACGTCGAACTGCGCGCACCCCGCTGGCTGACCCGGTTCGGCGACGCGGCGCGCTTGGTCACGCACTACCGCCAAGGCCGGGTGCTGCTGGCGGGCGACGCGGCGCACATCCACCCGCCGGCCGGGGCGATCGGGGTCAACGTGGCCCTCGACGACGCGTTCAACCTGGGCTGGAAGCTCGCGGCGACGGTGCACGGGACGGCCCCCGACGGACTGTTGGACACCTACCACGCCGAGCGGCACGCCGCGGGCGCGCGAATCCTTGCGAACACGCGGGCGCAGGTGGCGCTCGAAGAGGCCGGCGACGAGCCGTGGGCCGACCTGATGCGCCGGATCGCCGCGCACCCGGCGGGCAGCCGGGCGTTGGCGGAGATCATCACGGGACTGGACACGTGTTACGAGCCGGGCGGCCACCCGTGGCTGGGACGGCTGGCACCGGACGTGCCGCTGGTGGTCTCTTCGACCGAGACACATATGGCCGCACTGCTGCATCCGGGGCGTCCGGTGCTGGTGGATTTGACGGGGTCGTTGAGCGCTTGGTCGTCGGTGGTCGAGGTGGTTGCGGCTTCGAGTCCGTCCACTTCGGACATCGATGCGGTACTGCTGCGGCCGGATGGGCATGTGGCTTGGGTCGGTACGCCTGGTTCGGGAGACGAGGGACTTGCGGAGGCGGTGCATCGCTGGATCGGAACCGCGGCAGCCCCCGCCCTTCCCTTGGGGGGCGTCCCCGAGTCCAGTCTATCGGCGGGGTAGGTCGAAACCGGCCGGATCGCCACCCGGCAGCCGAGTTGTCCACAATCGAACCGGGCTGTGGAAAGGTCATTGCGGGCGGTCCAGGACCGCCCGCTGCTCGACCCGTCCGTCCAGCGTGAACCGGCTGTGCGGGATGAATCCGAGTTTCTCCACCACCCGCGCCGAGGCCTTGTTCACCGGCTCGTACACCGCCATCAACCGATCCGCGAGCCCGGACGAAAAGAGGTGGTCGCGCACCGCTGTCGTCGCTTCGGTCGCGTAACCCCGGCCCCAGCCCGATGGCGCTATCCACCAGCCCATCTCCACCGCCGGCAACCCCAAGCCCGACTCCGTGGGACTGCGGCTGACCAGCGATACCACGCCGTCGAACGAATCCGGGGCCGTCGACACCGCGAACCAGCCGAAGCCGTGGGTGGCCCAATGGGCGAGCGTCGCCTGGTGCTTGGCGAGTGTGTACTCGTGGGTCCACGGCTCGCCCGTGCCCACGTACCGGACCGTCTCCGGGAGCTGGGCCAGCGCGAACAACCCGTCGAAGTACTCCTCGGCCCACTGGTGGAGCGTGAGCCGTTCCGTGGTGATCAGCACCGCCCGAGTCTAGGTGGCCCGTCCACCGATTACCGCCGGTCACAAAACGGGTAGCCCGTTCGGTCTATGGTCCGGACCACCGTAAAGGTCTATACCAATCATGTCCGGAAATCCCCGCCGCCGCGCTCGTCGTCGTGGAGGTTCCACCATGCGTCTCCGTTCCCTGCTGGCCGGGCTGGCCGGCCTCGCGCTCGTGAGTACCGGCGCTCCCGCCGAAGCCGCCGCCGGGTCGCCGATCCCCGTCGGGCCCTACGTCGACATGGGCGCGTGGCCCACCCCGAGCCTGTCGGCGATGTCCGCCGCGAGCGGCGTCAAGGGCTTCACCCTCGCCTTCGTCAACTCCTACGGCTGCAAAGCCAGCTGGTTCGGCGCCTACGACCCGCGCACCGCCTGGCAGAAGGACGAGATCACCAAGATCCGCAACGCCGGCGGTGACGTCAAGATCTCCTTCGGCGGCGCGTCCGGCATCGAGCTGGCCCAGGCGTGCAGCACGTCCGCGCAGGTCGCGGCCGAGTACGACGCCGTCGTCAAGGCGTACGGCCTGAAGTACGCCGACTTCGACATCGAAGGCGCGGCCATCGCCGACCCCACGACGATCGCGCGGCGCTCGCAGGCCCTGAAAACGCTTCAGAACAACAACCCGGGCCTCAAGATCTCGCTGACCCTGCCGGTGCTGCCCACCGGCCTCACCTCGGACGGCCTCAACGTCGTCAAGTCCGCCAAGGACGCCGGAGTGAACCTGGACCTGGTCAACATCATGGCGATGGACTACTACCAGGGCGCGGGCGACCAGGGCGCGAAAGCGATTTCCGCGGCCAAGGCCACGCAAGCGCAGCTGAAGTCGCTCTACGGGCTGAGCGACGCGGCGGCGTGGAAGAAGGTCGGCGTCACTCCGATGATCGGCGTCAACGACTCGCAGAACGAGATCTTCTACCAGAAGGACGCGAAGGCGCTGGTGGCCTTCGCGAAGACCGTCCACCTGGGCATGCTGTCGTTCTGGGAGGCCGGCCGCGACGCCAACGCGTGCACCGGCGCGCTCTACAAGTGCACCAACGTGCCGCAGGCCAAGTACGAGTTCGCGAAGATCTTCGCCGGATACACCGGCTGACTCACCATCGGGCGGCGTCCGCGAGCAGTGCGTCCCGCACCGCCGCGGGCCCCGCCTGGCAGGGTTCGGCGCGAGTGACCGCGAACAGCGTGTTGATCGGCGGTTCCTGGGGGTCGAGCAAAGCGATCAGCGCGCCCGAAGCCAGCTCGGCCGCACACAGGTACCGCGGCAGCACGCTGACGCCGAACCCGGCCAGCACGCACGTCAGGACGCCGCGCAGGTCCGGAACGACGACAGCAGGCGCGGACGACGGCCGCACGCCCAGCACCGAACGCCAATAGCGGCGGATGATCGGCAGGTCTTCGGCGTAGGCCACCAGCGGCGCGGTACGAGGATCCCCGGCGAAGCCGCGCGGGCCGACCAGGACGAACTCCTCGTCGGTCAGCGGGGTCGCCGTCAGGCCCCGGCCGCGCGGCCGGATCGTCGACACCACCAGGTCGAACCGGCGCTGTGCGAGACCCGCCAGCAGGTCGTCGGCCAGGCCGAACGTCACCCGCAGCTTCAGCCCGGAGGCGACCAGCCCGGCCAGCGCGGGCAGCACCCGCGACGTCGTCAGCTCGGCGGGCCCGGCCAGGTGCACGGGTACGGCGAAGGGGTCGACCTCGCCCACGGTCAACGAAGAAAGCGCGTCGACGTGCGGCGCGATCCGGGCGGCCAGCTCGTCGGCCGCCGGGGTCGGCGTGACCCCGCGGGCGCGCCGGACGAACAGCTGCCGCCCGAGCTGGTCTTCGAGGGCTCTGACCTGCGCGGTCACCGTCGGCTGGGACAAGCCCAGCGACGGCGCCGCACCGGTCAGCGATCCTGCCCGGTGAACGGCCAGGAACGTCCTCAGCAGATCGAGGTCCAGGTCAGTCCTCGACCAGTTCGATCGAGTCCACGACGTTCGGGTAGAACGCGACGTGGTCCTTGATCGCCGCGACCGCGTCGTACGGCTTCTCGTACGTCCAGATCGCGTTTTCGGCCTTCACGTCACCGACGTTCAGGCTGTAGTAGTTGCTCTCGCCCTTGTACGGGCAGTACGTCTCGTGGTCGGTCCGCTCCAGCACGCTGAAGTCGACGTCCGCCCGCGGGATGTACTGCGCCGCCGGGTACGTCGACTCCTGCAGCGTCAGCGCGTTGCGGCTGTCGGCCACGACGCGCCCGCCCACCTTGACCACCACGCGCGCCTGGGTCGGCTCGACGGTGATCGGGTGGTCCGGGCCCGGTACCAGTACCTTCTTCTCCGGCATGTCAGCTCCTCGAGAAAGTTCTCTTAAGAGGAGCAGCACTCCGGGCCCGGCCGTTATTCCACCTCAGGGCAGGTAGTACATCGGGTTCGGCAGCTTGGTGGGGTGCAGCGCGTAGCCGCCTTCGAGGTCGCTGAACTGGTCACCGACGTTCAGCACGATCTTCGCGCCGGTCGCTTCGATGTGCGCCCGCGTGCCCGACTTGTACTGGACGGTGTTGCAGGTCAGGCCGCACGGCAGGTAGTCCGGCGCGGTCACCTTCGGCTTGAAGAACGCGCCGGCCGGGGCCGGGTAGCCCTCGTTGGCCAGGTTCTTCAGCGACTGCGGGCCTTGCAGCTCGTTGCGGCCGGTCAGGAAGTACAGCTTGACGCCGTGCTGCACGGCCCAGTTGGCCAGCTCCAGCACCGGCTTGTTCGCGTCGAACGTGCCGTTGTCGATGGCCTGCTGCTGCTTGACCGGGTCGAAGCCGAAGTCGTTGTCGGCTTCCCAGCCGTAGGTGACCTCGGCGGTGTCGTCGACGTCCAGCACGATCGCCGGGTTCTTCACGCGGCCGAGCTGCTGCTGCAGGTAGCGCTTCGCGTCCGTGACCACGCGGTTGGTGTCCTTCACGAACCGGCTGGTGTCGGAGTAGTGGTGCTTGCCGGCGGCGTCGAGGTAGTCGCCGTAGTAGGCCTTGACGTCGTTCTTGACCTGGCCGATGTTGGCCGGTTCCTTTGAGCGCGCGGCGGTGGCGTCGTCCGAGCCGGCCAGCGCGGTGGCTCCCGAGGCAACGGTGGCGCCGATGGCCGCGGCGGCGGCGAGCTTGACGAGACCTGACCATTTTCCGGACACGGCGACCCTCCAGTGCAGACTTGACGACTCGGGGAACCTACGTCACGTTCACCCGGAGTTCCACCCCTCGAAAGTTTCCGTTCACCTTTCGGCGCGGCAGAGGAAAGCCACCGGCGACCGCCCGATGCGCGTCAGCACCACCGACGCTTCCGCGGCGCCACGGGGTTTCAGCCGCCGCCGCAACGCATCCGGGTCGACGTCCAGGCCACGCACGAGGATCTCCAGCCGTCCGACGTCATGTCGCTTGAGGACGGCTTTCAACGACTTTTCGCTGTAGGGCCCGTGTTCCAGGACGCGGAAGGCGCGCACGCCCGGTGGCGGTGCGTCGCCGGTCAGGTACGCGATGCGTTCGTCCAGCTGCCACAACCCGTGGCGGGCCGCGTAGTGGCGGACCAGCCCGGCCCGGACGACGGCGCCGTCCGGGTCGACGATCCACTCCCCCGGCTCCCGGGTGGGCAGTTCGTCCGGTTCGGCGTCGGTGACCGTCCACTGTGTCCCGTCCGAGCGCAGCACCGTCGCCCGCCGGGTGACGCCGGTGCCCAGCCCCCGCCAGAGGCAGGATTCCCGGACCTGGCCGTCGAGGGACACCAGCTCGACCTCTTCGGCCCACGGCGTGAGCGCGAAGTCGAGGCCGGGCGCGCACTTCACGGACAGCGCGCGGCCGGGGTAGGCGTCGATCAGCCCGTCCAGCGGCGGGGCGAAGTCCGCGGGTTTCCACGCCCGGCGTCCCGCGGAGTCACGACGCGCGGGGTCGGCGACCACGACACCCGAGCGGCTCACCGGGCGCAGGGCGTCCGCGCGGGCGAGTCCGAACGCGACACCCGCGGCGATCCCGTTGTGCCGGGCCATTTCCAGCCGTACCGGGTCCAGATCCGACCCGAGCGCGCGCCGCGCCACCCGCGCGATCTCGACGAGGTCGGCGCCGACAGAGCACGTGACGTCGTGGACGTCGAGCCCTGCCAGCCGAGCCGCCCGGTGCCGGGCGACCGGCGACGCACTCGCCTGCTGGAGCGCGTCCGACGTGAACAGCCAGCCGTCACCGGACAGCTTGCCAGCGGCTTTCCGGCGCAGCAGCACGGTTTCCAGGACGGCAGCCGCGTGCTCGTCGCCCACCAGACGGCGCACCTGGGCGACGGACGCGATGCGCTCGGTCAGCGGCAGCGCCGAGACCTCGGCGAGCGCCGCCACCCCCGCGCCGGAGCGCAGATAGGCAACGTCGCCGAGGCTGAACGAATATCCCAATTCAGGACGGCCGCTTGGTCCCGGTGATCATCACGTTGTAGAACAGCTCACGCGGGAGCACCTTCGACAGCAGCTTCTTGTCCACAGCGGACAGCCGCAGCCACAGCTTGTAGGCGAACAGCCGCCAGCGGACGGTCAGCTTCTCCTGCGGCACCGCGGCCTCGAACGTCCGGATCGGCCAGCCCGCCAGCGCCGCGGCGAACTCCTCGGTGACCGCGTGGACGTCCTGCGCGCCGGCCCCGCGGGCCCACGACTCCAGCTCCGACGGGTCGAAGGTGTGGATGTCCACGACAGCTTCGAGAGCGGCGGCACGGGAGGACTCGTCGAGCTCTTCCTGCGGACGGCGCCAGCCGCTCAGCGCGGGCAGCTTCGTCACGCGGGTCGTCAGGAACCAGGTGAACTGGCCGAGCTTGCGGGCGTAGAAGTCACCGATCTTCGTCGGCTCGCCGGCGAAGACGAACCGCCCACCCGGCTTGAGCACGCGCAGGACCTCGCGGAACGCCGCCTGGACGTCCGGGATGTGGTGCAGCACGGCGTGCCCGACCACGAGGTCGAACGTGTTGTCCTCGTACGGGATGCGCTCGGCGTCGGCGACCCGGCCGTCGACGTCGAGGCCGAGCTTCTCGGCGTTGCGCAGCGCGACCTGCACCATGCCGGGCGAGAGGTCGGTGACCGACCCCTTCTTGGCGACGCCGCCCTGCATGAGGTTCAGCAGGAAGAAGCCGGTGCCGCTGCCCAGTTCCATGGCGTGCTGGTAGGGCTGGCCGTCGTCACCCGCGACGGCGTTGAACACGTCGGTGGCGTAGGAGATGCAGCGCTCGTCGTACGAGATCGACCACTTCTCGTCGTAGGTGCCGGCTTCCCAGTCGTGGTACAGCACGTTCGCCAGCTTGGGGTCGGCGTAGGCCGCCTGGACCTCTTCGGCGGTGGCGTGCGGGTTCGGGGCCGGGTCGTTCACGTCGGTCAAGGCGTCATTTCCCTTCGAAAGTGGCCTTGCCGGGCCCGTTTTCGATGAACGACTTCATGCCGTTCCGCTGGTCTTCGGTCGCCCAGAGCGCGGCGAACAGGTGCGATTCGAGCTTGAGCCCGTTCGCGAGGTCGGTGTCGAGGCCGCCGTCGATGGCCGCCTTCGCCGCGCGCAGCGCCACGGCCGGGCCGTTCGCGAACTGGGCCGCCCACTTGTGCGCGGCCGCGTAGACGTCGTCGGGGGCGACGACCTCGTCGACGATGCCCAGCCGCAGCGCTTCTTCGGCCTTGACGAACCGTCCGGTGTAGACGATGTCCTTGGTCTTGCTCGGCCCGATCAGCCGCGCCAAGCGCTGGGTGCCGCCCGCGCCGGGGATGACGCCGAGCTGGATCTCGGGCTGGCCGACCTTGACGTTGTCGCCGGCGACCCGGCGGTCCGCGGTCAGCGCGAGTTCGAGGCCGCCGCCGAGGGCGTACCCGGTGATGGCCGCGACGACCGGCTTCGGGATGTTCGCGATGGCCGCGAGGGTGCCGGTGAGGTTCGCGCCGAACTTCGCGATCTCGGGGTACGTGCGGCTGGCCATCTCCTTGATGTCCGCGCCGCCGGCGAAGGTCTTCTCGCCGCCGTAAAGGATCACCGCGCGGACGTCGTCGCGCTCGGTGGCCTCCTTCGCCAGCTCGGCGAGTTCGGCGGTGACCTGGGCGTTCAGGGCGTTGACCGGCGGCCGGTCGAGCCGGATCGTGCCGACCCCGTCCTTCACCTCGAGGGTTACGAACTCTCCCACGTCACTCCTCCTCGGTTGACGAATCGCCTTCGCCTCGAACCACTCTTTACCGGTGAGAGGCCATCCAACGGAGCCTACCGGTCGGTAAGCGCCAGCTTAGCGACGGCGGGCGAAGAAGCGATCGCCGGAGCGCTCGAGCACGAGGTCCTGGTCGAACGTCTTCGACAGGTTTTCGCTGGTGATGACGTCGTCGACGAGGCCGGACACCACCGCGTGGCCGTCGCGGAGGAGCAGCGCGTGGGTGAACCCCGGCGGGATCTCCTCGACGTGGTGCGTGACCAGCACGAGAGCCGGCGCGTCCGGGTCCAGGGCCAGCGCCGAGAGCCGCGCGACGAGGTCCTCGCGGCCGCCCAGGTCGAGGCCGGCGGCCGGCTCGTCGAGCAGCAGCATCTCCGGGTCGGTCATCAGCGAGCGGGCGATCAACGCGCGCTTGCGCTCGCCCTCGGACAGCGTGCCGAAGGTGCGCTCGGCGAGGTTGCCGATGCCCATCGCGTCCAGGAGCTCGGTCGCGCGGGCGGTGTCGAGGGTGTCGTATTCCTCACGCCAGCGGCCGAGCACCGCGTAGCCGGCGCTGACCACGACGTCCTTGACCAGCTCGTCGCCGGGCACGCGCTGGGCGATGGCCGCGGAGGTGAAGCCGATGCGGGGGCGCAGGTCGAAGATGTTGACCCGGCCGATCCGCTCGCCGAGCAGGTCGACCTCGCCGGTGGTCGGGTGCAGTTCGGCCGCGGCGAGGCGCAGGAGGGTGGTCTTGCCCGCGCCGTTCGGCCCGAGCACCACCCAGCGCTCGTCGAGTTCCACGGCCCAGTCGAGGCCGGCGAGGAGGTCGTTGGTCCCCCGGCGGACGCCGACACCGGCCATCCGGACCACGAGGTCGTCAAGTTCGCTGGACTGGATCGGCTCGCTCACGAAGCCCATTCTGTCTGCCGTCGCGCGCGCGTGCGCACCCGCCCGGGTGAGACGGCGATCCGGCTGGTCGGAGCGCGTCCACGACGTGGAACGGCGCACGCCGGAAGTGCCGTGCGCCACGCGGTTGTGGCAGGATCGCGACCATGTCAGCCGACGTGCACGCCACCCCGGTCACCCGGGGCTCGTTCTGGCGCCGTCGTGCGATCGACCTGCTCCTCGTCGCTTCGGCCGGGTGTACGCGGGCGCGGCTCCGCTGATCCGACGCGTCCCGGCGCGTGCGGGTGCGGTACCGCGCTGGTCCGTGTCCCGATCACCTTCGCGTCCGAGGAGCACCCGCGTTGACCACTTCGATCGTCCGTCCCGCCGTCGAGATCCACCCGCAGCTGACCGATCCGCTGCTGCCCGAGCTGCTGCACCCGTCGCGGCTGCTGTGGACGCCGCGTGAGCTGGCCGAGCTGACCGCCACCGTGACCACCGAGCTGACCGCGAGCGTCCAGAGCATCCTGCGGTTCGACGAGGACCGGCGCTGGTGGGCCCGGCTGGCCCTGACCGACGGCGTCGAGCTGTGGCTGCTGTCGTGGCTGCCCGGCCAGCACACGAAGCCGCACGACCACGGCGGCGCGGCCGGCTCGTTCACCGTCCTGCAGGGTGAAGTGGGCGAGGAGTACCGCTACCCCGGCGGCCCGATCCGGCGGCGCACGCACGTCGCCGGCGAAGGCATCGGCTTCGGCGCCGGTCGCGCCCACCAGGTCACCGGCATCGGCGACGTGCCGGCGGCGAGCGTCCACGCGTATTCGCCGCCGCTGGTGCCGACGCGGGAGTACGCGACACTCGCCGACGTCCCGGCCGAAATCCCGCCGCTGCCCGCTATCGTCCACGGATGAGCGCGATCGATTCGTTCCTGGAGCAGGCCCGCTCCGGCCTGGCCCGGGTCGGCCCGGCCCGGGCCCGCGAGCTGCAGGAGGCGGGCGCGCTGCTCGTCGACATCCGGCCCTTCGCGAACCGCCAGGCCGAGGGCGAGATCCCGGGCTCGGTGGTCGTCGAGCGGATCCACCTGGAGTGGCGGCTGGCACCGGACAGCGAGTGGCGGCTGCCCGGCGTGACGGCCGGCTCGACGGTGGTCGTGCTGTGCAACGAGGGGTATTCGTCGAGCCTGGCCGCGGCGGACCTGCAGCGGCTGGGGCTGGCGAACGCGACCGACCTCGAAGGGGGCTTTCGGGCGTGGGCGGAAGCCGGGCTGCCCGTGCAGACCGGCGGCAGCCCCGCGGTGCCTTAGGCCCGGGCAGGGTCCCGGCGAAGTCGGTTCGCCGGCGGGACTGGCTGCCACGGCGTTCGCCAGGGGCACCGATAGCTCACTTGAACGCAGTGAAAGACTCATTCATGGCGCCGGACGCCATGAATGAGTCATTCACTGCACCCGGATGTGGCCCCGGCTCCGGTCGATCGGGGCCGACCGGACAATCCGGGAAAGAGCTGGCCGGCGCCGAGTTGTCCACATCTCCGCTCGGCTGTGGACAACCAGGCCGGAGCGTCAGGCCAGCGCCGGCGCGACCTTCTCGGTGAACAGGTCGATGCCGGAGCGGTCGTACGCGGCTTCCGGGAAGTTGAAGATCGCGTACGACATGCCCAGCTCGCCCATCGCGGCGAGCTTCTCGGTGACCTGCTCCGGCGTGCCGGTGGTCGGGCTGTTCTCGAAGTTGCCGGCCCAGCGCTCGACCGCGTCGGCCTCGATGTACTTGCCGAGGTGGGACCTCAGCCAGGCCAGCTTGTCCTGCACGTCCTTCTCGGTCTCGCCGAGGACGATGTTGTGGTTGGCCGAGCGCACGATCGCGTCGTAGTCGGTGCCGACGTCCTTGCAGTGCTGCGCGAGGATCTCCGACTTGCGGGTGAACGTCTCGGGGTCGGCGGCGAAGTTCGTGTACTTCGCGTACTTCGCGGCGATCCGGAGGGTCTTCTTCTCGCCGCCGCCGGCGATCCACAGCGGGAGCCCGCCTTCCTGTGGCGGCAACGGGCGCAGGATCGCGCCGTCCGTCTGGTAATGCTTGCCGTCCAGAGTGGACTTCCCGGTGGTCCAGAGGTCGCGCATGATCTGCACGCCCTCGTCGAGCTGCCCGAGCCGGTCGCCGGCGCCGGGAAAGCCGTAGCCGTAAGCCCGCCACTCGTGCTCGTACCAGCCGGCGCCGATGCCCATCTCGACGCGGCCGCCGGAGATGAGGTCGGCGGTCGCGGCGACCTTCGCGAGGTAGGCCGGGTTCCGGTACCCCATGCAGGTGCACATCTGCCCGAGCCGCACGGTGTCGGTCGCGGCGGCGAACGCCGAGATCAGCGACCAGGCCTCGTGCGTGGCCTCCTCGGTCGGGACCGGCACGGTGTGGAAGTGGTCGTAGACCCAGATCGATTCGAAGGGCCCGGCTTCCGCGTGCTTCGCGAGGCCGAGCATGGTCTTCCAGTGGTCCGCGGGGTCGATGCCGGCGAGGTCGAGCCGCCACCCCTGCGGGACGAAGATTCCGAAGCGCATGCGTCCAACCTAACGCGGGCGACACGAGAGCGCGGCGTGATTTCCGGTCGGCCCGAGGTGGAGTAACTCCAGGTCAGTCCGGTTTCCCGGAGTGACTCCAGCTCAGGCCAGCACCACGCGCGCCAGCTCGGCCGGGGCCGCCAGCAGGCCGTGCTTCGGCAGCACCCGGACCGTGTAGCCGATCGACCCCGGCCGCGGCAGCTTCAGCCGGGCGGCGAACGCGCCGATGCCGTCCGCCGTCATCGGGACCGTGACCGCGTCACGCAGCTCGTCGTCGTCCGCGACCCGGCCGACCACCGCCTGGATGTCCACTTCGGACGGGTCGAGCCCGGCCAGGTCGATGCGCGCCCGGATCGTCACCTCCGTGCCGACCACCAGGGGCTCGGTCGCCTCCACCAGCAGCTCCGAGTCGAAGATCCGCAGCCGCGGCCACGACACCTCGAGCTTGGTGCGGTAGTCCGCCAGCGACAGGGCACCGCGGTAGCCGTCGCCGGTCGCCGCCGCAACCATGCGGGACGCCGGCAGGTAGCCGTTGTCGACGTACTCGCGGACCATCCGGGACGCCTGGACGCGCGGGCCGAGCGTCTCCAGCGTGTGCCACACCATCGACAACCAGCCGGTCGGGACGCCGTCGGGAGACCGGTCGTAGAACAGCGGCGAGATCTGCTGGCCGAGCAGCTCGTACAGCGCCGCGGCCTCGAGGTCGTCGCGGCGCAGGGGGTCGGTGACGCCGTCCGCGGTCGGGATCGCCCAGCCGTTGCTGCCGTCGTAGCACTCGTCCCACCAGCCGTCGCGGATGGAGAGGTTGAGTCCACCGTTCAAAGCGGACTTCATCCCCGACGTCCCGCACGCTTCCAGGGGCCGCACCGGGTTGTTCAGCCAGACGTCGCAGCCGCGGTAGAGGTACCGGGCCATCGACATGTCGTAGTCGGGCAGGAAGACGATCCGGTGCCGCACGTCCGCGCCGTCGACGAACCGGACGATCTGCTGGATCAGCTGCTTGCCGTTCTCGTCGGCCGGGTGCGACTTCCCGGCGACGACGACCTGGATGGGCCGGTCCTCGTGCAGCAGCAGCGTGCGCAGCCGCTCGGGGTCGCGCAGCATCAGCGTGAGCCGTTTGTACGTCGGGACGCGGCGGGCGAACCCGACGGTCAGCACGTCCGGGTCGAACACGGAGTCCACCCAGCCCAGCTCCAGCGGGGACGCGCCGCGCTGCAGCCACGCCGCCCGCACGCGGCGCCGCACCTCGTGCACGAGCTTCTCGCGCAGTTCGCGCCGCAGCCCCCACAGCTGGGCGTCGGAAACGCCGTCGCGGAGCGGCCCCTCGCCGACGTCGAGACCCCACTCGCGCCCGAGCAGCGTGCTCAGCTCCCGGGCCACCCACGTCGGGCCGTGGACGCCGTTGGTCACCGACGAGATCGGCACCTCGTCGTGGTCGAACCCGGGCCACAGCCGGGAGAACATCTTGCGCGTGACGCGCCCGTGGAGCTGGGAGACGCCGTTCGCGCGCTGCGCCAGCCGCAGGCCCATGTGCGCCATGTTGAACAGCCCGGGGTTGTCCTCGGCGCCGAGCGCGAGCACGCGGCGCGGGTCGATGTCCGGCACCAGGCGTCCGTCGTTGAAGTAGCGCTGCACGAGGTCCACCGGGAACCGGTCGATGCCCGCGCTGACCGGGGTGTGCGTGGTGAACAGCGTCCCGGCCCGGACCGCGGGCATGGCCTCGTCGAACGCGAGGCCGTCCGCCTGCACGATTTCGCGGGCGCGTTCGAGCCCGAGGAAGCCCGCGTGTCCCTCGTTCGTGTGAAACACCATCGGCTGCGGGTGACCGGTGATCTCGCAGTACTTCCGGACCGCGCGGAACCCGCCGATGCCGGCCAGGATCTCCTGCCGCAGCCGGTGGTCGGCGTCGCCGCCGTAGAGCCGGTCGGTGACGCCGCGCAGGTCCTCGTCGTTGGCCTCGGTGTCGGTGTCGAGCAGCAGCAGCGGCACCCGCCCGACGCGGGCCTGCCAGATCTGCGCGCACAGCTCGCGCCCGCCCGGCATCGCGACGCCGATGAGCACCGGGCGCCCGCCGACGGTCAGCAGCTCGAGGGGGAACGCGTTCGGGTCGATCACCGGGTAGTGCTCGACCTGCCAGCCGTCGAGCGACAGCGACTGCCGGAAGTAGCCGTTGCGGTAGAGCAGCCCGACGCCGACCATCGGCACGCCCAGGTCGGACGCGGCCTTGAGGTGGTCGCCGGCCAGCACGCCGAGGCCGCCGGAATAGTTCGGCAGCGCTTCGGTGACGCCGAACTCCATTGAGAAGTAGGCGACCGCGGGCGGCAGGTCGGCGTCGTCACGCTGCTGGTACCAGCGCGGCTCCGAGAGGTACTTGTCGAGGTCCTCGGCCGCGGCTCTCGCGCGTTCGAGGAAGTCGTCGGCGACGGCGAGCTCGTCGAGGCGCGACGGCGGCAGCGCGGTGAGCATCCGCAGCGGGTCGCGCACGGCGTTGAACAGCTCGGCGTCCATCGACGCGAACAGGTCGCGCGTCGGGGGGTGCCACGTCCAGCGCAGGTTGGTGGCCAGCGCGCCCAGGCCGGACAACGACTCCGGGAGACTGGCGCGGACGGTGAACCGGCGGACTGCACGCATGGGAAGCGACGATATCGGGCCGAGGTCTCGCCTGCGCAGGGAGTAGTTCGGGGATAACGTGCACGCTCCGCGTATGCCCTGGGTATGGTCCTGCCCGTCGGGTACCGGGTGGGCACGAGAGCGAGTGAACAGAATGATCCGAGGGGGAGGACGGCGCGCGCTGGTCGCGTTGCTGGCCGTCGCGGCGGTCGCCGTGAGCGGGTGCGACAGCAAGGGCGGCGCGAGCGGGGACCCGGCCAAGGACACCGGCGCCGGGTCGGTCGCCGGGCTGCCGGTGACGCACTTCGAGAGCGGCCTCAAGCCGGACGCGCCCACGCCGACCATCGACGTCAAGAACGCCGACGGCGGGGAAGACGACAAGCTCGCCACCGCCGCGATCGACGACGTCCAGACGTACTGGAACGAGCGGCTGCCCGCCGACTTCGGGGAGCAGTTCGAGCCGGTGAAGTCGCTGCTGTCCTACGACTCGCAGACCGACACCGAGAAGACCGGCTGCGGCAGCGTCAAGAAGCTCGTGAACGCGTTCTACTGCTCGGTCGACGACTCGGTGGCGTGGGACCGCGGGGTGCTGCTGCCGATGCTGCGCCAGCGGTTCGGGCCGATGTCCGTGGTCGTCGTGCTGGCGCACGAGTTCGGCCACGCCGTCCAGTACCGGCTCGGCGACAAGGCCAACATGACCAAGAGCACCCCGACCGTCGTGAAGGAGCAGCAGGCCGACTGCTTCGCCGGCGGCTACTTCCGCTGGGTCGCCGAGGACAAGAGCAAGTACTACCGGGTGTCCACGTCCGAGGGCCTGAACCAGGTGATGGCGGCGATGTTCCTGATCCGCGACCAGGCGGGCACCAGCGGCGCCGACCGCGGCGCGCACGGCACGGCGTTCGACCGCACCTTCGCGTTCCAGACCGGGTTCGAGAAGGGCCCGAAGGAGTGCGCGGCGATGAACGCCGAGAACGTCAAGGCCCGGCTCACCGAGCGCCCGTTCGACAAGGGCGACACCGGCAAGGGCGACGCGAAGTTCACCGACCAGGCCGTCGACCTGCTGAAGAAGAGCCTCGACGAGGCGTTCAAGGGCGCCGGGGTGGCCGCGCCGGAGATCACCGACGGCGGCAGCTGCCAGACCACGCCGCCGGCGTCGTACTGCCCCGCCGACAACACGGTGAGCATCGACCTGGCGAAGCTGTCGCAGCTGGCCCAGCCGATCGACCGCGAGGCCGAGATGAAGGGCGAGGACCCGGGCGGCATGGGCGACTTCGCGGCGTTCTCGGAGGTCGCTTCGCGGTACGCGCTGGGCATCCAGAAGGGCGTCGGCGCGTCGATCGACAACGCGAACGCGGGGCTGCGCACGGCGTGCCTGGTGGGCGCGTGGGCGGCGTTCACGAACCGGCCGGGCGACCTGCGGCTGTCGGCGGGCGACCTCGACGAAGCGATCGCGGACCTGCTGCAGCCGGAGAGCCTGATCTCGGCGGACGTCAACGGGAAACGCCCGGACAGCGGTTTCGACCGCGTCGAATCGCTGCGCCGCGGATACCTCGAAGGCTCGTCGGTCTGCTCGAAGCAGTACGCCTGAGTTCACGAAAAGGCCCCCACCGCGGTGGGGGCCTTTTTCACGCGTTCTAGAAGAGGGCGCTGGCCAGGTCGCGACGGGCCTTCATGACGCGGTCGTCGGCCGGGTCGAACAGGTCGAACAGGGCCACCAGGTGCTCGCGGACCTTGTTGCGGTCGTCGCCCGCCGTGCGGCGGACCGTGTCGATCAGGCGCTTGAAGCCCGCCTCCACGTTGTTCTCCGCGATCTCCAGGTCGGCCGCGTCGAGCTGGGCGGCCAGGTCCGACGGGTCCGCGTCGGCCTTCGCGCGCGCCTCGGGGTCGGCGTTCTCCGCGCGGGCGGTGAACTTGACCTGGGCCAGAGCGTTCTTCGCCAGCTCGTTCGCCGGCTCGACGTCGAGGATGCGCTCGTAGGCGGCCTGGGCGGCGGCGAAGTCGCCCCGCTCGAAGGCCTCTTCCGCCTCGGTGAAGCGCGGGTCCTCGGGCTCCTCGACCGGGCCGCCGCCGTTGGCCTCGGCCTCGCGGATCGCCGGGAGCTTGTCGCGCAGGGCCTCGAGCAGCGCGTTGATCCACTTGCGGATCTCGGGCTCGGGCAGCGCGCCGGAGAAGGCGTCGACCGGCTGGCCGCCACCGATGGCGACGATCGTCGGGATGGACTGCGCACCGAAGAGCTGCGCGATGCGGGGGTTCGCGTCGACGTCGACCTTCGCGACGACCCAGGCGCCGCCGGACTCGGCGGCCATCCGCTCCAGCACCGGGGACAGCTGCTTGCACGGGCCGCACCACTCGGCCCACAGATCGACGATCACCAGCTGGTGCAGGGACCGCTCCACGACCTCGGCCTGGAAAGTGGCTTCGGTGACATCGATCACGGCCTCGGACGAACCCGGGGCGGGCGGCGACGCGTCGCCACCGGGCGGGCCGGCCGACGGGGCCGGCTGCCTCTGCGCCGATTCGGCGCGGGCCTTGAGCGCGGACAGGTCGACCGCGCCGGAAAGGGCGGCGGACAGGGCCGCTGACTTCGCTGCAGATCCGCGTGGCTGTGTCACGCTTCCATCCTGGCACGCGGGCCGGATGGTTTCACCGGGTGCCCCGGCCGGTCCGCTTGGCAGGACGGCGCCGCTTGGGGCAGGCTCGCCGGGTGCACATCCGGCGTGACGTGAAGGTGGGCCTGTCCGTCGCGGCCGCCGTCGTCTGGATCGGCGCGGTGACGCTGCTCATCGTGCACGAACCGGACCCGGGCGCCGCTTCGCCCGCGGAGCTGCGCGACCGGCTCGTGGCGGCACTGTCCGGACACGACGCCGACGCCTTCGCCGGTCTGCTCGACTACCCGGGATCCGGCGGCGACGACTTCGCGAAGGACTACGTCACGGTGCTGGCGGACCAAGGCGTCCACGACGTGCGGGTGGAGCTGGGTCCGGACGCGGCGGCGCCCTCTCGCGCCACGGTGACGGGCGCGCTCGGCGACGGCAAGCCGTTCAGCTACCCGCTGACGGTGACGACCGAAGACGGCCGCTGGACGGTCGCTTTCACCCCGCCGCTCCCCTGACCCGAGCGCCCCAATGTGGCCTTGGTTGCGTCTCACGCACCGAAGGCCGCCTTGGGTGCGTCTGACGCACCGAAGGCCACATTGGGGCGCTGGGGACTCAGGAGTCGCGGAGGTGGGCTTCGATGCGGTCCACCTTGGCTTCGAGCTGGTCGGAGAAGCCGGGGCGGATGTCCGCTTTCAGGACCAGCCCGACCCGCGCCGAGCCCTCCCCCGCGGCCTCGACCGCGCGCTTCACGACGTCCATCACTTCGTCCCACTCGCCTTCCACGTTCGTGAACATGGCGTTGGTCGAGTTGGGCAGGCCGGACTCGCGGACCACCTTCACCGCGCGGGCGACGGCTTCGCTGACCCCGCCGTCGGGCTCCCCGCCGGACGGGCTCACGCTGAACGCGACGATCATGTCGGAAGTCCCTTCTTCGGTGTTCTTTCCGCCGGTCGGGCGACACCCGCCGGTACCCGCTGGTAACTTCGCGTGTCATGAACCGTCCGCTGCCGTTCGACCCGATCGCCCGTGCGGCACAGCTCTGGGAGGCCCGGATCGGGCCCTCCGGCACCATGGCCGCGGTCACCGGCGTGATGCGGGTCCAGCAGATCATCCAGTCCGCGGTGGACGGTGCGCTCAAGCCACACGGCCTGACCTTCGCCCGGTACGAAGCGCTGGTGCTGCTCACCTTCGCCCGCGCCGCCAGCCTGCCGATGCGGGTGATGGGCGAGCGGCTCCAGCTGCACCCCACCAGTGTCACCAACATAGTCGACCGGCTGGAACGCGACGGGCTCGTGAAGCGCGTCCCGCACCCGACCGACCGGCGCACGACGCTCGTCGAGATCACCGACGAAGGCCGCAAGCGCCGCGAGTCCGCGACCGTCGCCGTCAACGACATCGGCTTCGGGCTGACCGGGCTCACCGACCGGCAGACCGAGCAGCTCACCGACCTGCTGACGAAGGTGCGCCGGGCGGCCGGCGACTTCACCGAATAGCCGCGAACGAGAAAAGGGCCCGCGCCGGAGCGCGGGCCCTTTTCTCACATTCCGGGATCAGACGGCGACCGGCTCCTGGACCTGGAACAGGCCGACACCGCCGTGGGACAGCCGCTGCGGGCCGTCGAGCTTGCCGTTGCGCAGCGCCCACTTCTCGAACAGCCACGTGAACAGCGGCGGGATGCTCGCGAGCAGGGCGAGGACCAGCGTCTTCGGGCGCCAGCCGAGCGGCTTCGCCACGGACAGGGAGACGACCACGTAGAGGACGAAGATCACGCCGTGCACCATGCCGACGACGGGCACGCCGCCCTCGCCGGAGGAGTGCACGACGTACTTGAGGAACATCCCGACAAGCAGCGCCGCCCAGGACAGGGCTTCGGCTACTGCGGCCACGCGGAACACTAGAGCGGCCTTGCTGGACACTTCTTCCTCCTGTGGGGTCTCACCACGTTTTGGTCGTGACATGACAAACGTCCGACGGCACCGTCCACGGCGGACTGCCTGTGGACGTCAACGGCGCTGTCGGACGTGCTGATACCCAGTGTGAGGCGTGATGGCCCTCACGGGAACACCGGGGCCCGTGACGATGCTCACGGCCGTGGTCCACTGTGGTCTGAACCACGGCCGTGAGCGTCCGCGCCTATTCCGCGCAGGGCGAAACCGGTGCGGAGGACGGTGACGTCCCCCACGTGGCCGCCGCGGCGTCGGCGGTCAGGCGGAAGCCGAGCGTCGTGCCCCGCTTCAGCTGGTCCACGTTGACGTACACCCGGTCACTCGCCTTCGAGCCGACCTCGAGGCCCGAAACGTACTGCAGCTTCGAGCCGTCCGCGCCGGGCGCCTCGATCGTGACGTCACGGCCGTTCTCCAGGTGCAGCACGGACTTCGCGAACCGCGGCGCGTTCAGCACGAAATTCCCAGTCCCTGGGACGGCGGGGTAGAGACCGAGGGCGCTGAAGACGTACCAGGCCGACATCGTGCCGAGGTCGTCGTTCCCGGTGACGCCGTTGGGCGCGTTGGTGAACAGCGTGTGCGCCGCCCGCACGACCGTCGACGTCTTGGCCGGCTGCCCGGTGAGCGCGTACATCCACGGCGAGTGCAGGTCGGGCTCGTTGTTGGGGTTGTAGCGGAACTGGTCGTAGTAGTCGTACGGGCCGACGACCCAGTTCTCACGGACCGCCGTCGCGGGGTTCTTCACCAGCTCGTCGTAGGCGAAGAAGTCGTCGAGCCGCTCGCCGGTGGCCGCCGGGCCGCCCATCCGCTGCGTCAGCCCGGGGACGTCCTGCTGGACCAGCCACTGGTACTGCCAGGCGGTGCCCTCGTGGAAGCCGTCCTGGCTCTGCGGGCTGTACGGCTTGTCCGCGGGAGTGAACCAGTCGCCGCCCGCGACCTTCGGCCGGAAGAAGCCGGTGAAACCGCGGTCGGTCTGCGTTTCGTCCCAGAGCGTCCGGTAGGTCCGGCCCTTCGCGGCCAGCGCGGCCGCGTCGTCCTTCTTGCCGAGCGCCGCGGCCATGACCGACAGCGAACAGTCACCGAGCGCGTACTCCAGGGTGGCCGACGCGCCGTGGTTCGGGTCGGTGTCCTGGCCCTTCTTCGGGAAGTCCGGGTCGTACTGCACGAAGCCGTCGGCCTGGTAACTCGCGTTGCCCGAACGACCCTGGAACGGTGACGACGCGGGCGGGATCTGCGTCGAGTTCTGCAGCAACGCCTGGTAAGCCTGCATCTCGTTGCCCGACAGCGCGCCGAACCGCCAAAGGTCCACCAGAAACGGCGTGACCGGGTCGCCGGTCATCGTGTTCGTCTCCTGGCTCGCGTACGCCCACCGCGGCAGCCAGCCGCCCTGGTCGTGGATGGCGAGGATGCTCTTCGCGATGTCCTTCGCGCGGTCCGGCTTCAGGAGCGCGAGGAGCTGGTTCTGCGTGCGGTAGGTGTCCCACAGCGAGAAGAAGTCGTAGTAGGTCCAGCCGACCGCGCGGTGGATCTTCTTGTCGAAGCCGTAGTAGCGGCCGTCGGCGTCGTTCGCCGTCAACGGCTGCAGCAGCGCGTGGTAGAGCGAGGTGTAGAACACCGTGCGGTCGTCGGTCGAGCCGCCCTTGATGTCCACACTGGACAGTTCCTTGCGCCAGGTGCGCTGGACATCGGCCTTGGCCGCGTCGAACGACCGGATGCGCTCAGCGGCCAGGTTCACCCGCGCGCCCTGCGCGTCCACCTGGGAGATCGCGGTGGTCGCCGTGACCTGTCCGCCGCCCGCGAAGGTCAGCCACGCGCCGCGCAGGCCCGCGCCACCGCTCGACTCGCGGCTGCCCGGGGTGCCGCCGGTCGGCGACCACGTGCCCGAAGACTTGAAGGGCTTGTCGAACTTCGTCGTGAAGTACGTCGTGTAGGCCTTGCCCCCGCAGAACGCCTGCGACTCCACGGTGCCTTCGACGGTCCGGTCGTCGACGACGCGGATGCTGCTGCCCGTCACGGGCTCCTTGTCGTTGGCCTGCCCGACGTTGACGAAGACGTTGGCGTCGCCGGGCTTCGTGAAGGTGTACCGCTCGACACCCGCGCGCGTGGCCGCGGTCGTCTCGACGTCGACACCGCCGTAGCCGGTCAGGTGGACCTTGTAGTAGCCGGGCTTGCCGACCTCGCCGTCGTGGGTGAACGGCGCCGCGTACACCTTTTGGTCGAAGGTGGCCGCCTTCGTGGTGTCGAACGCCTTGCCGGGACCGATCTCGCCGGTCGTCGGCAGCGTCGAGACAAGACCGCCCTGCTCCCAGCAGCCCGCACCGGACAGGAAGAAGTGCCCGAAGCCGCGGATCGCGGTGTCGGTGTAGCGGTAGCCGGCGTAGTGCGAGGTGATCGGGCTGACCTGCGTCATCCCGAACGGCGCCGAGGCACCGGGGAAGGTGTTCCCCTCGTCCTGCGTGCCGATGAACGTGTTGACGGCGTCCAGGGCATTCCCACCGGACGCTTCCGCGACGACGGGACTCACCCCCGTCGCCACCACGGCGAGCGCCAACGCGCCCGCCAGGACCTTGCTCTTCACTGAGCTTCCTCCTGCCAACGATGTCATCCTCCCGACACCTTCGGCAACGCCCGACGAACCGGTCAAGGGGGCGGTGAATACCTGTCTCGTTCCGGACAGCGGTCAGCCGGCGAGGGCGAAGGCCGTCACGCGCACCGATCCCGTCGCACCGGTCCGCCGCGCTTCGACCACCAGCTCGGCACTCGCGGCGACAGCGACTTCGTGGCGGCCGACGGCGCCGGTGACCGCGAAGGTTTCGGCCGCTTCACCGTCCACGACCACCCGCACCTCGCCTCCGGTGTCGGCCACGGCCTCGAGGACGACCACGAACGCGCCGGGCCGGGTGAGCAGCCGGACCAGCGGGGTCCAGCCGGCCGCGGCCGTTCCGGGCCAGTCCTGCGGCCGCGCGGGCTGGAAGGCCAGGACCGAAGCGGGCGCGGCCGCCGCGGCCGCGAACGCCGTGGTGTGGCGGGCACCTTCGAGCACACGCAGGCGCCGCTGCACCTCCCGCAGCAGCGTGACGAGGGTGTCCGGCTGGTTGACGCGGCTCACGACGGCTCCGGAAACGGTTCGACGGTCAACACGACCTCCTCCTGCCCGGCGTCGTCGCCGGGGGTGACCGACAGCCCGAGCAACCGGACGGTGACGTCGAGCTGGTCCCCGGCGAAGAACGGGTCGTCGACGACGATCCGCGCGTCGTCGCCGACCGAGTACGTCCCGACGACCGGGTCGAGATCGGCGCGCACGGTCAGCTCGGGCAGCACGACCGGCCGCCGCCGCGCCGCCAGCTCGCCGGCGACGTGCGCGGCGAGCATCCCGGCGTCGGTGGTGTCCACCGGCGCGGCCGCGGCTTCCAGCAACGGCCAGCCCGCCGCCGTCGCACCCGGGTCCGAGCGCACCGCCGGGACACCCCCGGAGCCGGCGTTCCCCATCCCGAGCACCCGGGTCGCCATGCTCGCGGCGTCGCTCGGCCAGACGAAGTCGACGAGGTTCGCGCCGTACTCCCAGACGTACGCGCGGTCCCCGCCCGGCAGCCCCAGGCGCGGGTACCCCAGCCGCAGCAGGCGTTCCGGCTGGCCGCTCTCGTCGTAGCGGACGTCGAAGGCGAAGTCGAAGCCGGTGTCGGTGTTGGCCAGGTCCCGCAGGACCTCCGCGACCGACTTCAGGTCCGCCGACGCGTAGCTCACCGTGCGCAGGACGCCGGAGCTCGCCGTGCCGGTCACCGCCACCCCGAGGTCACCGCTGTCGGCCGCCTGCGCGAGGTCCAGCAGCCCCCGCACGATCGCGAGCTGGTCGGTGGCGGTGAACGACACCGGCCGGGTCAGGTCCGCGGGGTCGAGGACCAGCCGGTGGTCGAAGTAGGACGCGAAGTCGGCGGCGGTCAGCTCCAGCACGCCGCCGGCCGCGCGGTACCGGCTGGTCCAGACGATGCCGCCCCACACCAGGTCGCCGTCGCGGTCGACGTAGAGCGCGGTGCGGCCCGGCTCGGCGAGCAGCCGCGGCTCCCGGATCCGGATCTCCGGGTCGTCGACCCGCAGCTGCCCGCGCAGTGTGCCGGTGTCGTTCAGCTTCTTGTCGAACTGCACGCCGGACAGCGGGAGTTCGTCGAGGATCGCGCCGGTGCGCAGGTCCGCGATCAGGTAGGTGTACGCCGTGCCCATGTGCGGCGCGCCTAGTAGGTGGAGAACGTGAGGCCGTCGAGGGAGAACCAGCCGGCGTTGCCCGTGGTCGCCATCACCTCACCGGTCGTCAGGATGTCCACGCGGCCGTGCGCGTCCGGGCTGGTGGAGTTGCCGAGCAGCCAGTGCGCGACCGGCCGGTAGCCGACCGGCAGGGTGAAGATCGGCTTGTCGAAGACGCCGGCCTTGACGAGGCCCCGCAGCCGCACCCAGCCGTCGTCCATCAGGGTGTAGGCGGCCGTGGTGTACCCGCTGCCGTAGTTGCCCCAGCTGTTCTGGAAGGTCGGCGCGTGCCAGGTGTCCCCTCGTGGCGCGCGGTAGGGCACCCACGCGGTGCCGCGCTTGCACAGCAGCACCCCGGTGTCGAGGCGGTAGACGAACTGGCTGCTGTGCGTGGTCGCGACCGGCGGCAGGTCGGCGTCCCCGCGCACCGGCAGGATCCCGCTCAGCGCGGCGGTGAACTGGCGCCGGTCGACCAGCGTCGGCGCGGTGCCCGCCGGCGGCACCTGCACCTCGGCCAGCACGAGCACCGGGGAGCCGCCCGGCGTCGGCCGGACCGGGCTCGCGGCGTTCTCCCCCGCGTAGACGTTGACCGCGAAGGCGCCGCCGACGATCTCGGCGACCACCAGGTCCACTCTGGACAGTGACGCGTGCGCCGCGCCGAACGGCAGCTCCTTCACCGCGTCCAGCGTGACGATGTAGGGGCCGTCGCCCGGCCGGGCGCGGTCGGCGAGCACGGCCTGGAACGGGTTGACGCGCAGCTTGTTCGACGCGATCGCGACCAGTCCGGGCGTGCCCGGCGAATCCCGGATGCCCGGCCGCGCCCGCAACGGGTCGAGCGCGTCGCCGGTCGCCTCCGCCTGCACCAGTGCGCCGGTGATCAACCGGGCTTCGGCCGAGTCGACGCCGTCGACCCACCCCGCGTGCCGTTCCGCCATCGCAAGCTCCCCTTCTCGCTCTTCAGATCCACGCGTCGCGCCAGCGGACGGTCAGCGTGCCCGCGTCGGCGTCGTCGAAAGCCTCGAACCCGATCGCCGTGCCGCCCGGCGGGAAGCCGAACCAGCTCGACCGCGGCTGCAGCACCGAACGGCGGGACGCCGTGCCGAGGAACACCGTGCGTGCGGCGGTGTCGACGGTCAGCACGTCCCCTTCGGCGAGGCTCAGCGAGAACGCGAGCCGTTCGCCGGTCGAATCGTTGCGGATCACCGGCTGCGTGCACGGGCCGGTGATCGTCCACACCGGACGGGTGGTCGCCGTACCGGCGTTCACGACCGCCAGCGAGCCGCCCTCCGAGTGCCCGAACACCAACGGCAACCGCAGCGGGAAGGTGATGCCCTGCCCGGGTTTCGGCAGCCCGCACGACAGTTCGTGGACGTCGGCGCCGTAGCGCAGCGGATCGGGCGCGGTGACCTGCAGGGACCAGTCGAAGCTCACCGGTGTGGTGTCGGAGACCTTCGTCCCGGCGGACAACCGGACCAGCGCGCGGCGGGTCACGGTGCGCTCCCGCACGACGAGCTCGGCCGGTGCCGAACCGTCCGCGAGGACGGCGGCGATCCGGTCCTTCGCCCGCTCGTGGGCATCTTCGTCGGGCGCGACGGCGGTACCCTCCAAGGTGATCACCCGCGCCGAGCGGAACGACGGCGCGTCGAAGGCGCCGTCGCGCTGCGGGCGGTCGGCGAGTTCGAGCCGCACGCCGGGCCCGGTCGACCAGCCGTCCTCTTTGGTCACCCACCACTCGACGCCGTCCGCGTCCACGACGTTGCCCGCCCAGCCGTCCACTTCGTAGACCGGCAGCGCCAGCGACACGGCACTCAGCGTTTCGCCGCCCATGCCACCTCCCGGGCCGCGACGCGGCCGATCTCGTATTCGGACTGGCCCGCCCGCGGGTGCACGTTCACGGTCACCGAGCCACCCGGCGCGGAGCGGGCGACCGGGCCCACGGCGGACGCCGCGACCGCCTTGGTCAGGTTCGCCACCGCGGGCCGGATCGTCGAGGAACCCGGCAGCGGCACCAGCCGGGTCATCGCCCCGGAGACCTGGTCGCCGCTCGCCTCGATGCCGACCGTCAGCCCGGCCCCGATGTTGCGGCCGATGTCGGCCATCACCTGCGACGGCGAGAAGATCTTGAGCACGCTCTTGATCGGGCCCGGGATCTTGTCGACGATGAAGTTCTTGATGGCGGAGAGGATGTTGCCCGCCATGTCGCGGATCCCGCCGATGAACCCTTCGATCAGCGACTTCCCCGCGCCGTAGAGCGTCTTCCCGATGTTGCCGAGGGCGGAGACGACCCGGCCGGGCAGCCCGCGCACGAACGAAACGACCCCGGAAATGGCGTTGCTCACCGCGGATTTGGCCTGGTCGAAGGCGTTCCGCACGATGCCGACCACCTGGCCGACGCCGCGGATCGTCGCGACGACCGTGCGGATCGCGCCGGTGACCACCGCCTTCACCGCGTTGAACACCGCCGTGACGACCGTGCGCACGATGGTGAAGTAAGTGGTGACGTAGGTGCGGATCACCGTGACCGCGACCTGGATGACCTTGGCGATGTAGGGCCACACCACCGCGACGACGCCGCGGATCGCGTTCACCGCCCCGAGCACGACGTTCTTCACGGCGGTGAAGACGGCGTTGACGATCGTGCGGAACGTGGTGCTGCGGTTGTAGGCCAGCACGACCGCCGCCACGAGCAGCGTGATCGCGGTGATGATCAGCCCGATCGGGTTGAGCCGCAGCACGACGTTGAGCAGTGCCTGCGCGATCGACCAGAGCCGGGTCGCGACGGCGACCACCTTCTGCGCGACGGCCATCGCCACCGTCCGGGCCGTCGCGATCACCGCCTGGACCGCGGTTTTCGCGTAGGCGACCGCGAGTTGCGCCAAGTTTCTGACCGCACCGGCGGCGGCCAAGGCCGTGCTCCGGGCCTGGGCGGCGAACCGGCCGATCGCCTGCCCCGCGCTCGTCGCGGCTTGGCGGGCGCTGTTCAGCCCTTGGGTGAGCGTGCCCCGCAGCGACGTCCCGAGGTCGCGAATCGCCCCTGGGGCGTTCTTCACCATGGACTTCAGGTCCGAGCCGAGCCGCCGCACCTCGACCGCGCTCTCCCGCAGTCCGGTGCGCAGGTCCTTGATGGCGCCCGGCAGCTCCCGCATCGCGGCCGCGGCGTCCTTGACCTGCCCGACGGTGTCCTGCACGGCGGTCGAAGCGGTGTTGATCGCGTCGGCGAACCCCACCACGTCGGTGACCGCCGCGGTCACCGCCGGGTGCGTCTCCTTGAACTTGGCGGTCATCTCGCCGAGTTCCTTGTTGACGTGCTCGGTGAACCCTTCGGTCAGCTTCGTCGCCGCGTCGGAGACGGCGTTCGTGATCGACTCGCGGATGCCGTCGATCAGCGCCGTCACCTGGGCCTGGGCCGCGTTGGTGATGGCCGACGTCGGCTGCGTCACGAACTCACCTCCCTGGGGTGCCGAAGAACGCGGCGATCTCGTCGGTGCTCGCCGCCGGGTCGGGTTCGGGCTCCACGCCGGGGCGCGGGACCTGCCGCGGCCGGTCCGGCTGGTCGGCGCCCTCGGCGGAGTTGGCCGCGACGAACAGCCAGTTGCCCACCGCGAGCTCGTCGACCGCGCCCGCGAGCAGGTGCTCGGCCAGGCCCCACTCGGCCGCATCGCCGTGCAGGGCGCGCACCAGCGCCGACTCGCGGGGCAGGTGCCGGATCAGCACCCGCAGCCGCCTCGGCGTCAGCTTGCCGCGGTAGTAGTCGAGCAGGTCCACCCGGTAGAACCGGAGCAGGTCGGCTTCGACGGCCTCGCCGTGCTCACTCAGGAGCGCGTCGAGGCCGAGGATTCCCCCAGCGCCATACCGGTGTCCCGGCCGTAGGCCTCCAGCAGCGCCTGGATGTCCTGCACGCTCAGCGCGTGCCGGCCGAGCTTCTCGAACTGCTCGGCGCCGAGCAGCACCTCGAGCAGACCGTCCAAATCGGACGGATCAAGGCCGGACAGCGAGGCCACCGCTTCCCGGGGCAGTTCGGAGGGCAGGCTGAACGTGTCGCCGTCCAGCTCGAACTCCCAGCGCTCCCCCAGTGCTTCCAAGCGCTGCGCCCGGACCGCGTTGACGTTGTACTTGGCCATTCGTGCGTTCCCCCTCGTCCGCTCAGGCGGACTTTTCTTCGGCGGCGGCGGCACCCGCGGCCGGGTTGATCGACCACTGCGCGAGCGGCTCGGACGAGCTGTTGATCGGCGTCATCGCGGTGAAGGTGACGCCGAGCTTGATCGCCGACGTCCGCGTGATCGCGGTTTCGTCGGTCTCGGTGACGACCCCGCGCGGGATGTAGAAGCGGTGCTTGACGTTCGGGCCGTCGCTGAACTCGATGCCGAGCGCGCGTTCGTCGACCCGCGGCGCGGCGGCGATGTTGTAGACGCCGTTCGTCCCCGCCGGCGCGCTGAAGAAGAACTGCAGGGTGTCGCTGTTGATCTGCAGCAACGAGAACTTCGCGGAGAAGTCGCGGTCGCTGAAGACGTACCGGATCGCGGCCACCGACTGCCAGGTGTCCACCGGGTCGAGCTTGTCCTTCTTGACGAACTTGACCCCGTCGGCGGTGGTGTAGCCGAGGTCGACCCACGGCGCCGCCCACGGCTTGGTGAAGTCGGCCGGCGCGGCGGTGTGCGCCGGCGCCACGTAGATGGCCCCGGTTCCCGCCACCCGGATCTCACTGGCGTTCAGTCCTGGCATGAGCAGCCCTCCCACTGCGCCGCCGGCCGGTCAGGCCGGTCTGGATTCGACTTGCGCGACGAACCGGTACCGCATGACGTACCGGTTCGCGTCGGAATGCCTCCGATCGAGCACGAAGCACGGGCCCTGCAGCTCGGCCACGTCGGGGAACACGGTCGGCCCGGAAGCGGTCAGCAGCGGCAGGACACCCCGCACGGCCAGCGCGACCGCGTGCGCCGCGGTCTTGTCCGGTCCGTAGGAGTCCAGCCGCACTTCGGCGTTGTCGAGCCGGTCGTCGTCGAGGTAGACGCCGCCGAGGCGGGTGAGCACCACGGCTCGCTGGGTCCCGTCGAAACCCGGTGGCACCGCCGTTCCCACCGGTACGCCGGACAGTTCCGGCCGCGCGCGCACGAACGCCGCGACGGCCTGTTCGACATCCGGGAAAACCAGTGGTTCCTGAGCGATCGGCACGATTTCCCCCACCTCCCCCTCCCCTTGGGGTGTGACCAACGTAACGCAGCGATCTTCCCCCGCAAGCGGCCGAATGGGGGATGACAGTGGCCGGATTCGGCCATTCCGGCGGTAAGGGAACGGCCCCCTCCCCGCGCGGGGAGGGGGCCGTCGCTTTCGCGGGACTACGCGCCGATGCCGATGGCGAAGACGTGCAGCACGCCGCCGCTGACGTTCGACGGCAGCGTCACGCTGGCCACCGTCTTGCCCGCGTCGAGGGTGATCGGGTTGGTGCCGAAGACCATCGTGCGGATCTGCTGCGGGTCACTGCCCGCGGCGTTGCGGTACGGCGTGGACAGCACGATCCGGTTGCCGAACGACGGCTGGGCGCCGCCGCCCCCGAGCGTCCAGTCGGAGAACCCGATCGTCGCGGTCGACTTGCTGCCATCGGTGTAGGTGATGGTCAGCGTGCCCTGCGCGTTGCCGTTCGAGCCGGAGCCGAGCAGCGCGAGCCGGGTGCCGGCGCCGGTGACGTTCACCGTCTGGCCGTTCGCGACCGCGTTGTCGGGGTCGCCGACCGGGAACGACGGCCAGGTGAACTTGATGCCGTCACTGGTCACCGTGCCGCCCGGGGTGGCGCCGGCCGCGGCCAGGGCGTCGGCCGAGTAGCTCCAGCCGCCGCCGTCGAAGTTGGCCGCCGACGAGTCGGAGTCCGGCGAGATCCCGGCGTTGTCGACCGTCGCGAGCCAGCTGTTCGGCTGGGCCACGAGCACCGTCAGCACCGCTTGCGTCGAAGCCACGCCCGGTGCCGAGAACGTCACCGGGATGCGGCGGGCGCCGTCGGCCAGCCCGGCCGGAACCGAAACCGTCAGGTCGGCGTGTGCTTTGCCGCCCGCCGGGACGGCGATGCTGCCCGACGCCGGGGTCAGCGTGATCCCGTCGACGCTGCCGGCGCTGTAGGTCCAGGTCCGGGCGGTGCCGGAGAGGTCCTGGACGCCCACCGACGCCGAGGACGTCGCCCCCGCGGGCGTCACCGCGCGTGCCGGGTCCACAAAGGACAGGCTGGGCTTCTCCTGCTCCCGGAACGACGGCGGCGCGTCGGCCGTCGCGCTGCCCCACGCCGTCGCGGTGGCGGAGCGCGTGTAGTCCAGCGTGCCGCCGCTGGAGATCAGTGCCTCCGGCAGCCACGCCTTGGAAGCCGCGCCGCCGTTGACCTTCAGGCCGCCCACGTAGTCGCCGGTGCCCGGCGCGTTGATGGTGACCTTCTTGCCCGAGCCGGTGGTGAGCACGGCGTGCTCGAAGCGCGGGGTGACGAGCAGCGTCTCGGCGCGGCCCGGGATCTCCGGGTAGATGCCGAGCGCGGACCACACGTACCAGGCCGACATCTGGCCGAGGTCGTCGTTGCCGATCAGGCCTTCGGGACGCGGGTTGTACAGCTCGTCCATCGAGCGGTGCACGATCGACTGGGTCTTGGCCGGGGCACCCGCGTACGAGTAGACGTACGGCGCGTTGGAGTTCGGCTCGTTGCCCATGAAGGCGTACGGCTCCTGCGTCCCCGCGTTCAGCTGGGTGAAAAAGGTGTCCAGCCGGGACTGGGTCGCGGTGTTCCCGCCGAACGCCGTCACGACGCCGCCGAGGTCGTAGGGCACCATCCACTCGTACTGCGCGCCGTTGCCCTCGACCCAGCCCTGCGAGCTGGCGGGGTCGTAGGTGCCGGCGAACGAGCCGTCCGCGTTGCGCGGCTGCAGGTGGCCGGTGCCCGGGTTGTAGAGGTTCTGCCAGTTCTGCGCGCGCTTCATGAACGTCGTGTACGTCGCGCTGTCGCCGAGCCGCTTCGCGAACTGGGCGATGGAGAAGTCGGCGCTGGTGTATTCGAGGGTGTCCGCGCCGGCTCCCGGCACGTAACCCAGCTTCTGGTAGTCGTCGAGGCCCGGCCGCTCGGTATAGCCCTGGGTCGGCTGGGTGGCGCCCTTGATCATGAGCAGCAACGCCTTCCGGGCGTCGAAGTCACGGGCACCGAAGGCGTACGCGCTGGAGACGATGATGTGGTACGGGTCGCCGTTCATCACGCCGGTGTAGTCGTTGGCCACCGTCCAGCGGTCCCACGAACCGCCCTGCTCGGCGTAGGCCATCATCGACCGGACGATGTCCGACGTCTCCTTCGGGTCGATCGTCGCCAGGAGGGGGACCTCCGAGCGGTAGATGTCCCAGCCGGAGAAGTTGGTGTACATCGCGTGGCCCTTGTCGGCCGTGTGGATCCGGCCGTCGAAGCCGGGGTACTGACCGTCCACATCGGAAAACACGTTGGGCTGGATCAGCGAGTGGTACAGCGACGTGTAGAACGTCGTCAGGTCGGCGTCGGAGCCACCGGTGACGGCGATCTTGCCGAGCTGGTCGTTCCACGCTTTCCGCGCACCCGCGGCCACGGTGTCGAACGACTTCTTCGTGTTCTCGGCCTTGAGGTTGGCCTTCGCGCCGTCGACGGACACGAAGGACAGTCCGACCTGGACGTTCACCTGCGCACCGTTGAGGTTCGCGAAGGTGACGTACCCGCCACTGCCCGGTCCGCTGACGGTGGTGTTCTGCGGCGCCACCTTGGCCGGGCGCGCGATCGACGCGTCGACGCCGTTCGGCTGCGCGACCTTCGCCTTGGCCCCACCGGTTTCGGCGGACTTGCCCGGCGTCACGGCGCCGTTCTTCCACGTGCCGATCGACTCGAACGGCGTGTCGAACTTGGCCGAGAAGTAGACGCGGTAGCTGTTCCGCGCCCCGCAGAAACGGCCGCTCGTGGCCCAGCCGCTGATGGTGTCCTTGCCGATGGTGATCGACGCGTCGTCGGTGCCGTTGACCGAGCCGGAGGTGTTGACCAGCAGCGTCGAGGACGCGCCCGCCGGGTAGGTCAGCCGCGCCGAACCGGTGCGCTGGGTCGCGGCCAGCTCGACCTTCGCGCCGCTGTCGAGGGTGACGTCGTAGGCGCCCGCCGTCGCGTGTTCGTTGGCGTGCGAGAACTTCGACGTGTAGTGCGCCGGGTCGGTCGCCGGCGAAGTCGTCACTTCACCGACATAAGGGATGAACGGGATGTCCTGATAGGTCGAACAGCCCGCGCCCGAAAGGTGCGTGAGGCTGAACCCGGTCAGGGCGTCGTCGTCGTAGAAGTACCCGCCGGGCTGGGACTTCACGGTGTCCGGGCTCCACTGGACCATGCCGAACGGCGCCACCGCACCCGGGAACGTGTTGCCGGCACCGCCCCCGGTGCCGTGGTCGGCGCCGCCGGGACGGGTGCCCACGAAGGGGTTGACCCACTTCGCGAAATCCGTCGCCTGGGCCGCCGCGGCGGGGACAGCGGGAGCCACCGCTGCCGTCACCGCCAGTGCCAGGAAGGTCAAACCGGCTCTCAAGCGCGCTTGCGCCATGGCCATCGCCTTTCACCTCATCAGCGCGACCAGAAACGGTGTCATGACAACCTTGTCGCGCAGTCGGTCGAACCGGGTCACCTTGGGCAGCGGCTCACCAAGTCGTCAAGGGTTCCCGTCAAGACCTGTCCGCTTCCGGACAGCGTCGTCAGCCATCTGTCCTACGACGTCGGTAGCCGAATCGGCACAATCCACGCAGAGACCGTTGACAAGCCACCGGCGGGTGGCGTTCAATCCCGTGCACTATGACAACGTTGTCTCCCCCCGGCCGGGACCGGGACGGCGCTCCGCGTACCGCGAGCAGACGAGCCACGATGAGCGATGTGGCCCGGCTGGCGGGCGTGAGCATCAAGACCGTCTCGCGCGTGGTCAACGACGAACCCGCGGTGCACCCGGACACCGCCGAGCGGGTCATGGCGGCCATCGAGCAGCTGGGCTTCCGGCGCAACCTGGGCGCGCGCAACCTGCGGCGCGGGTCGACGACCGGCACCATCGGGCTGATCGTCGAGGACGTCGGCAACCCCTTCTACTCCGAACTGAACCGCGCGGTCGAACGCATCGCGACGTCGTTCGGGCGCCAGGTGCTCACCGGCTCGTCCGAGGAGAACTCCGACCGCGAGCGCGAGCTCGTCCTGGAGTTCTGCGCGCGGCGGGTGGACGGCATCCTCGTCGTCCCGGCCGGCCTGCAGCACGGCTACCTGGTGCCGGAGATGCGCGCGGGCACGCCGGTGGTGTTCATCGACCGGCCGGCCGGCGACATCGTGGCCGACACCGTGCTGGTCGACAACCTCGGCGGGACCATCGAAGCCGTCACCCACCTGGCGAAGCACGGCCACCGGCGGATCGCGTTCCTCGGCGACAGCCCGGACATCTTCACCGCGGCCGAGCGCCTGCGCGGCTTCCGCGAGGGCTGCGTCCGCAACGGGATCTCCTACGACGAGTCCCTGGTTTCCATGCGGACGCCGACGCAGGAGTACATCGGCGACGCCGTGAAGCGCCTCATGCACGGCCCGGACGCGGCCACCGCCGTGATCGCCGGCAACAACCGGGTCGCCGTGCACGTGCTGCGCGCGCTGGCCCACGCCGAGCAGCGCCCGGCGATGGTGGGCTTCGACGACTTCGAGCTGGCGGACCTGCTCGACCCGCCGGTCACCGTCGTCGCGCACGACGTGAGCGCCCTCGGCCACGCCGCGGCCGAGCTGCTCTTCGCCCGTGTCCAAGGAGATCAGTCCCCGCCCAGAAAGGTAGTCCTGCCCGTGCATCTCGTCGCCCGCGGCTCCGGTGAGGTCGCCCCGTGACCCTCGAACCGATCCGGCTCCCCGCCAACCAGCCGCCGCAGTTCTACCGCGGGGGCGACGCCATCGCGGCGCTGCGCGGCGCGTCTTCGGACAAGAAGTTCGGCCCGGAGGACTGGGTCGCTTCGGTGAGCACCATGTTCGGCCAGGAGACCAACGGCCTGACCCGGCTCCGGACGGCGCCTGGCTGCGCGACGCCGTCGTGGCGAACCCGAACGGCTGGCTCGGCGCCAAGCACGTCGAGGCGCTCGGGACGTCGACCGGGCTGCTGGTCAAGCTGCTCGACGCGGGCCAGCGGCTCCCCGTGCACTTCCACCCGGACGACGCCTTCGCGAAGCAGCACTTCGACTCGCACTTCGGCAAGACCGAGGCGTGGATCGTCGTCGGCACGTACGGCGACGACCCGCGCGTCTACCCCGGCTTCAAGGAGACGCTGTCCAAGGCGACGGTGTCCGAGTGGACGCGGGAGCAGGACGTGCCGTCGATGCTGGGCGCGCTGAACAGCGTCCCGGTGACCGCGGGCGACACCGTCTACATCCCGGCCGGGCTGCCGCACGCCATCGGCGAGGGCGTGTTCGTCGTCGAACTGCAGCAGCCGACCGACTTCTCGCTCACCATCGAGTGGCGGGACTTCCTCGCGTCGCCGGAGAAGGGCCACCTCGGGATCGGGTTTGACACCGCCATCGAGGCACTCGACACGTCGGGCTGGGACGCCGGGCGCCTGGAGACCATCATCAAGCGCACCGCGGCGGACCGCGCGTCCACCGTGGACCTGCTGGCCGGCGGATCGGAGCGGTTCTTCCGAGCCGACCAGCTGCGCACGGACAAGCCGACAACGTTGTCACTCGACCCGTCGTTCGCGGTGCTCGTCGTCCTCGACGGCGAAGGCACCCTGCGGACCGAGCACGGCGGCGAGCACGCGCTGGCGAAGGGCGACACCTACGTCGTGCCGTTCGACGCCGGCCAGACCGAGCTGTCCGGCACGGCGACGGTGATCCGCTGCCGGCCACCGGCGCCGGAAGAGAGGCACGGATGAGCGAAATCCTGCTGGAAGCGGTCGACCTGACGAAGCACTACGGGTCGGTCGAAGCCCTGCGCGGCGCGGCTTTCCAGGCGCGCGCGGGCGAGGTGACGGCGCTGATCGGCGACAACGGCGCCGGCAAGTCCACTCTGGTCAAGTGCCTCTCGGGCGCGGAACAGCCGACGTCGGGGAAGATCCTCCTCGACGGCGCCGAGGCGCACTTCGACTCGCCGACGACCGCGCGCCGGCTGGGCATCGAGACGGTCTACCAGGACCTGGCCGTCGCGCCGGAACTCGACCCGGCCGCGAACCTGTTCCTGGGCCGCGAAATCCACCGCAAGGGCATCCTCGGCAAGCTCGGCATGCTCGACAAGGCCGAGATGCGGCGCCGGGCCGTCGAGGAGTTCCAGCGCCTCGGCGTGACGCTGCAGAGCACCGACGTCCCGATCGGCTCGCTGTCGGGCGGGCAGCGCCAGAGCGTCGCGGTCGCGCGATCGGTCGTGTGGGCGTCGAAGGTCGTGTTCATGGACGAGCCGACGGCGGCCCTCGGTGTCGTGCAGCGGGAACGCGTGCTCGACGTCATCAAGAAGGTGCGCGACAAGGGCATCGCCGTCGTGCTGATCAGCCACAACATGCCCGAGGTGCTGTCGGTCGCCGACCGCGTCGAGGTGCTGCGGCTCGGCAAGCGCGTCGCCCGGTTCACCGGGTCGGACACGAAGCTCGAGGACCTCGTCGCCGCGATGACCGGCGCGCTCGTGCAAGAGGAGGCCGCGTGACCGTGTCCACTCCCGCCAAGGACATCCAGGAGTCGCCGGAGGCGGGCTTCGGCAAGCGCCCGCTCGGCAAGCGGCTCGTCGGTGCCAACACGTTCTGGATCGCGCTCGTGCTGGTGGCGCTGATCATCGTGTTCAGCGCGATCGCTCCCGGCGAATTCGCGACGCTGTTCACCTTCCAGACGCTGCTCATCGAGACCGCGGTGCTGCTGGTGCTGTCGGTCGGGATGACGTTCGTGATCATCACCTCCGGCATCGACCTGTCCGTCGGCTCGGTGCTGATCTTCGCCGGCATGGTCGCCGGCAAGGTGATGGAGGCGATGTCCGGCGGCAACGCGTCGAACGCCGGCTGGGGCGTCATCGTCGTCGGCCTGGTCGCCGCGGTCGTCGCCGGGACGGTGTGGGGCCTGATCAACGGCTTCCTCATCGCGGTGGCTGGAATCCCGCCGCTGATCGTCACGCTCGGCACCATGGGTGCGGCACTCGGCGCGGCGTACCTGCTCAACAACGGGTCCGACGTGCGCAGCGTGCCCGTCGTGCTCAACCAGACCCTCGGCTACGGCACCTCGTTCGGCGTGGTGCCGAACCTGGTCATCGTCGCCGTGGTGATCACGCTGATCGGCGCGTGGCTGCTCCACACCACGAAGTTCGGCCGCTACACCTACGCGGTCGGCTCCAACGCCGAGGGCGCGCGGCGCGCCGGCATCGGCGTCACCGCGCACCTGCTGAAGGTGTACACGCTGACGGGTTTCCTGGCCGGCATCGCCGGGTTCCTTTCGCTCGCGTACTACGCGTCGACCACGATCTCGGCGCACACGACCGACAACCTCAACGCGATCGCCGCGGTCGTGATGGGCGGGACGAGCCTCTTCGGCGGCGTCGGCACGGTGCTGGGCACGGTGATCGGCGTGTTCATCCCGGCGGTGCTGAAGAAGGGCTTCAACATCACCCACGTCCAGGACTTCTGGCAGATGATCGCCGTCGGCGCGGTGCTCATCGCCGCCGTCTGGTTCGACCAGCGGCGCCGCCGTCGCCGCAACTCCCGCTGAGTTTCCCCGAGTCCCCGAGTACAAAGAGGTGCTTGTGCCATGAACCTTTCCAAGACTCTGGTGGCCGTCGGTGCGCTGGCCTCGGCCGCCGCGCTGCTCACCGCGTGCGGGTCCGGCACGGTCGGGCAGACCGGGTCCGGCGACAGCCCGGCCAACTCGGCCGGCTCGAAGAAGCTGGCGCTCATCCCGGGCGTGCAGGCCGAGCCGTTCTACATCTCGCTGCAGTGCGGCGCGCAGGCCGAGGCGAAGAAGCTCGGCTACGAGCTGACCACGCAGGCCCCGCAGAAGTTCGACGCGGCGATGCAGACCCAGCTCGTCAACGCGCTCGGCTCGAACCCGCCGGCCGCGCTGCTCATCGCCCCGACCGACGACACGGCGATGCTCGCGCCGATCCAGCAGGTGAAAGCGCGCGGCGCGAAGATCGTCGAGGTCGACACCTCGCTGAAGGACACGGGCGTGGCCGTGTCGTCCGTCTCCTCCGACAACGCCGCGGGCGGCAAGCTCGCGGCCCAGACGATGGCCAAGCTCGCGAACGGCAAGAGCGGGTCGGTGCTGGTGCTCGACACGATCGCCGGCACGTCCACCACGGCGGCCCGTGCGAAGGGCTTCGAGGACGAGCTGAAGAACACCCCGAACCTGAAGTCGATCGGCGTGCAGTTCACCCAGAACGAGCCCGACCAGGCGGCTTCGAAGGTGACGGCGGCGCTGTCGTCGACCCCGGACCTCATCGGCGTCTTCGCGACCAACCTCAACACCGGCGAAGGCGCGGCGACCGGCCTGCGCAACGCGGGCAAGGTCGGCGCGGTGAACCTGATCGGCTTCGACGCCAGCCCGTCGGAGGTCGAGGGCCTCAAGAACGGCCAGTACCAGGCCCTGATCGCCCAGGACCCGGCCTCGATCGGCACCCAGGGCGTCCAGCAGGCCGTGGCGGCCATCGAGGGCAAGCCGGTGACCCGGAACCTGACCGCGGAGCTGCACTCGATCACCAAGGCGGACATGGACGCCAACTCGCAGTACTTCTACAAGCAGTCCTGCTGACCCGTCCGTCAGAGCCCTGCGAGCGGTGTGCGCGTCGCTCGCAGGGCTTTGACCAGCGTATTCACCCCTGGTGATCGCACACTGCCGGTCACCGCGGCCGGTGAACCGCTCACCGCACGCCCGGTTCCGCCGGACGGGTGTCCCGCGTCACACTCATCTGCACATGCATCTACACATGCATGATCGCAGGGAGGGTGCGATGAACTACGAACGATCGGCCGTGCACCGGACGATCTTCGCCGTGGACGTCGAGGGCTACGGCGACCGGACCAGGACGACACCACACCGCCTGGCGTTGCGCGACGGGCTGTACCGCGCGCTCTGCCGGGCGTTCGACGACGCGGGCGTCCCCTGGGCCGCCTGCCGGAACGAGGACTGCGGCGACGGCGTCTTCGTCCTCGCCCCGCCGGACATCCCGAAAGGGCTCTTCGTCGAGTTCTTGCCCAACGCGCTCGCCGTGGCGGTGCACCGGCACAACCTGACCCACCACCCCGGCGCCCGGATCCGGCTCCGGATGGCGCTGCACGCGGGCGAGATCGCCTACGACGACCACGGCGTCACCGCGCCGTCGATCAACCACGCGTTCCGGCTCCTGGACGCCGCGCCGCTGAAGGAGGCGCTCAAGGCGTCGCCCGGCGTGCTGGGGCTGATCACGTCGGCGTGGTTCTTCGAGGAGGTCGTCCGGCACAGCGAAGGGCTCGATCCGACGACGTTCCGGCCGGTGCGGGTGGCGGTGAAGGAGACCCGCACGACGGGCTGGATCTCCCTGCCCGACCGTCCCTACCCGGCCGACGCGAGCCTGCTGGCGCGGGTGCCGGAACCCGCCAAGGTCACCGGGATCGACGACTACCGGACCTGGCGCCGCTTTCGCCGCCACGCCCAGGTGCTGGCCGACCGCGAGGAACCCGGGTAGACGTAGGATCTGGTGCCCGGGACACCGTCGCCGAGGGGAGGCCCGATGACCGTGCACCTGCGCCCGGCGTCCCGCGCCGACCCGCTGCCGGTGCTCGCCGCCGCCCGCCGGATCACCGGCGACCTGCGCGACGGCCTCTCCGGCACCCGGGCCCGCCGCGCCGCGCACGGCCTGCGCCGGCTCTTCGGCTTCCCGGGCCTCGGCCTCACCGACCTGTCCGGCTCGCTGCTCTGGTCGGGGCGGCCGGGGCCGGACGCGGTCGTCGCGAAGGTGCTCGACGGCGTCCTCCACACCGAGGAACCCGGCTCCGCGCCGGACGTCCTCGTGCTGCCGCTGCACGTCCACGACGAACTGGCCGGCGCGCTGCTGGTCGTCGGCGACGTCCGGGACGCGGTCGCGGGCCAGGCCGCCGACCTCGTCGTCCAGGCTCTGGAACGGGGCCGGCTGGAAGCGTCGGCGGACCAGGCGGCGCAGGCCGAACTGCGGGCGCTGCGGGCGGAGATGTCCCCGCACTTCGTCTACAACGCGCTGACCGTCATCGCGTCGCTGGTGCGTTCGGACCCCGACCGCGCCCGCGACCTCATGCTCGACTTCGCCGACTACACGCGCTACAGCCTGGCGCGGCACGGCGAGTACACAGTGGTCGCCGAGGAGTTCCGCGCGATCGAGACGTACCTGGCGCTGCAGCGGGCGGTGCTCGGCGAACGGCTGCGCGTCCAGGTGCGGGTGGCCCCCGAGATCCTCGCCGTCGCGGTGCCCTACCTCGTGCTGGAGCCGTTGGTGGAGAACGCGATCCGGCACGGCATCGAGCCGCGGTCGGGCACCGGGCTGGTCCAGGTGCACGGCCAGGCGGAAGGGAACGACTGCGTGATCTTCGTCGAGGACGACGGGGTCGGCATGGACCCGAAGCGCGCGGCGGACATCCTGGCCGGGCGCACCGGCGAGGACGACCCCGCCGGACTCGGACTGGCCAATGTGGACAGACGGCTGCGGGACGTCTACGGCGCCTGGTACGGGCTGACCGTCGAGACCGAGGTCGGGGCGGGTACCCGGGTGATCGTCCGGGTGCCGCGGTTCCAGGCGGGGGTGCTGCCGTGACCGGGCTGCGCGTCCTCGCCGTCGACGACTTGGCGCCCGCGTTGGACGAACTCTGCACCATGCTGCGCGAAGCACCCGAAGTCGGCGAAGTCGTCGGCGCGGCTGACGCGCTGAAGGCGTTGAGGCTGCTTCAGGCCGACAGGTTCGACGCGGTGTTCCTCGACATCTCGATGCCGGGCCTCGACGGGCTCGAGCTGGCCGGGCTGCTGGCGAAGCTGAGCGAGCCGCCGGTGATCGTGTTCGTCACGGCGCACGACGGGCACGCGGTGACGGCGTACGGCATCGGCGCCGTCGACTACCTGCTCAAACCGGTCCGCGCCGAGCGGCTTTCCGCCGCCTTGGCGAAGGTGACGCGCAACGCGACGCCGTCGTCGCGCACGACCCCGGACGCGATGGCCGCGCTGCCGGTCGAGTCCGGCGGGCGCACCCGGTACGTCCGCCGCGACGACGTGCTGTTCGTGGAGGCCCACGGCGACTACGTCCGGCTGCACACCCGCGGCGGCGTGCACCTCGTGCGGATGCCGATCTCGCGGCTCGAGGAGTACTGGGAGGGCACCGGCTTCAGCCGGGTGCACCGCGGGTTCCTGCTCTCGGTGGGGGCGGTGCTGGAGCTGCGGAGTGACAGCGCGGGCGGGCTGCTGGCCCACACCGAGGCGGGCGACGTCCCGGTCAGCCGCCGGCACGCGCGTGATCTGCGGGACCGGCTGCTGGAAGCCGCCCAGCGCGGCCAGCTCGGACCGGGCTCGCGATGAGCAAGATCCGGCGCGTGGCCGTCACGAGCCCCCAGACGCGGCTCGCGCACGCCCGGCGCCGGTCCCGCCACCGCTGGCGCCAGCCCCGCCTCCCCGTGGGCGACACCCAGCGCGCGACGGCGTTGTACCGCGCCCAGCGCCGCCGCGGTGTCCCCGCGCTCGTCCTCATGTTCGCGCTGCTGCTCGGCCTGCCCGGAGTGTTCGCGCTCTTCCCGGGCCTGGACACCGTGCGGCTGCTGGGCATCCCGGTGTCGTGGCTGATGATCGCGGTCCTGCCGTACCCGGCGATGGCCCTCCTGGCCCGCTGGCAGCTGCGCCGCGCCGAGCGCCTCGAGGACGACCAGTGACCAGACCGCCCCAATGTGGCCTTCGGTGCGTTGAACGCACCCAAGGCGGCCTTCGGTGCGTTGAACGCAACCAAGGCCACATTGGGGCGCTCGAGAGCAAGGTGGGCTAGTGGGCGTCGCGCTCGCCGTCGCGCCGGTCGTGCTCATGACGCTGCTCATCGGCGTCCGCGGGGTCGCCGCCATGCGCACGACGTCGGACTTCCTCGTGGCGTCCCGCCGGATCTCCCCGCTGGTGAACTCGGCCGCCGTCTCCGGCGAATACCTGTCCGCGGCGTCCTTTCTCGGCGTCGCCGGGCTCGTGGTCAAGGACGGCATCGGGGCGCTCTGGTACCCGGTCGGCTTCACCGCCGGCTACATCGCGATGCTCGTGCTGGTGGCCGCGCCGATGCGGCGCTCGGGCGCGCTGACCGTCCCCGACTTCGCCGAAGCCCGCCTCAACTCCCCCGCGCTGCGCCGCCTCACCGCCGTCGTCGTGCTGGTGATCGGCACCATCTACGTCGTCCCGCAGTTCCGCACCGCCGGCCTGGTGCTGACCGCGGTCGGCCACACGCCGTACTGGGTCGGTGTCGTGCTGGCCGGCGCCGCGGTCAGCATCACCCTCGCCCTGGGCGGGATGCGCGCGGCGACGTACGTGCAGGCGTTCCAGTTCGTGCTGAAACTCCTGCTGTTCCTCATTCCGGCGATCTGGCTGGTGCTGCAGGCCGGCGCCGTCAACCGCACCGACGCCCTCAACCCGGTCGAGTTCACCCACTTCGCCCGCGCAACACCGGTGAAGTTCGAGGTCGAGGTCACGATGGAGATCCGCGAGCCGACCGCCGTGCGGCGCAACGGCGTCGCGGAAACCCTGCCCCCCGGCGAGTTCATCGCGCGCAGCCAGGACGAAGTCGTGTTCGGCGCGGGCACCGCGGTCCCGGCGGTCCGCGGCGGCGCGCCGCTCGGCGGGCACGACTGGCAGCGCCCGCTGCTCGACCTCGGCGACCAGGGCTATCCCCTGCTCGGCACGTGGGCGGTGCTCATCGCGACCATGCTCGGCACGATGGGCCTGCCGCACGTGCTCATGCGCTTCCACACCAGCCCGGACGGCCGCGCCGCGCGCCGCACCGCCGCGATCACCGTGGCCCTGCTGGGCATCTTCTACCTCTTCCCCGGGGTGTACGGCGTTCTCGGCCGCGTCCTCGTGCCGGGCCTCTACCTCTCCGGCGCCACGGACACCGTGGTCGTCGCGCTGCCGTACCAAGTGGACAGTGGCTGGGCCGGCGGCCTCTTCACGGCGTTGCTGACCGCGGGCGCGTTCGCCGCGTTCCTGGCGACGTCGCTCGGCCTGCTGCTGGTGATGTCCGGCGCGATCGCGCACGACCTCGTCCCCGGTGGGCTGCGCCGGCTGCGGATCGCCGTGTTCGGCGTCGCCGCGATCATGGTGCTGCTGGCGCTGCGGTCGGCCGAGCTCGACGCCGGGGTGCTCGTCACGTGGGGCTTCACCGTCGCCGCGTCGACGTTCTGCCCGCTGCTCGTGCTCGGCATCTGGTGGCCGCGGCTGACCGCGGCCGGCGGGATCGCCGGCGTGCTGACCGGGCTCGTCGCGTCGTCCGGCTCGATCCTGTTCGCCCTCGCCGGCCCGGATCTGCACGGCTGGGTGGCGATCTTGGTGCAGCAACCGGCACCCTGGTCGGTACCGCTGGCGTTCGGCGTAATGACGTTGGTCTCCTTGCGGGGCAGGCCACCCGCCTGGTCGACGGCCGCGATGCTGCGCCTGCACCTCGACGAACCCCGTTCGACGGGACCGCGAGACCGTTCGTCAACCGTTCGTCGTCTGGCCCGGCTGTTGAACCGCTGAATCTTCACACCAGACTCACCCGTCCCTACGGTGTCGCAGGTCACTTTCCGCAACGTCGCAGGGAGCAGCGATGAGCACGACCGACACTGGCGGCGGGCCCCCGGACACGTCAGAAACCATCTGGGAACGAGCGCACGAAAGCACCGAATTCCGCGAGCTGCGCAGCCGGCTGCGCCGGTTCGTCTTCCCGATGACGGCGGTGTTCCTCCTCTGGTACCTGCTCTACGTACTCCTCGCGGACTACGCGCACGGCTTCATGAGCACCAAGGTGTTCGGCAACATCAACGTCGGCCTGATCTTCGGCCTGCTGCAGTTCGTCTCGACGTTCGTGATCACCGGCCTCTACGTCCGGTACGCGAACCGGAAGCTGGACCCGGTCGCCGAGAAGATCCGTGAGGACATCGAAGGCGACTCTGCGAAGGAGCAGGCATGACGAACATCGCCGCGGGCGTGGAAGGCAGCAACCCGCTCCTCAACATCCTGATCTTCGCCGCCTTCGTGGTCATCACGCTGGTGATCGTGTTCCGGGCGAGCCGCAACACCAAGACGGCGTCCGACTACTACGCCGCCGGGCGCGCCTTCACCGGTCCCCAGAACGGCATCGCGATCTCGGGTGACTACCTGTCGGCGGCGTCGTTCCTCGGCATCGCCGGCGCGATCGCCATCAACGGCTACGACGGCTTCCTCTACTCCATCGGCTTCCTGGTGGCGTGGCTCGTCGCGCTGCTGCTGGTCGCGGAACTGCTGCGCAACACCGGCAAGTTCACGATGGGCGACGTCCTCGCGTTCCGCATGAAGCAGCGTCCGGTGCGGGCCGCGGCCGCGACATCGACGATGGCCGTGTCCTTCTTCTACCTGCTGGCGCAGATGGCCGGCGCCGGCGGTCTCGTCGCGCTGCTGCTCGGCGTCGAAGGCGGTGGCGCGCAGGCACTCGTGATCGCCGTGGTCGGCATCATCATGATCGCCTACGTCCTGATCGGCGGCATGAAGGGCACCACCTGGGTGCAGATCATCAAGGCCGCGCTGCTGATCGTCGGCGCGCTCGTGATCACCCTGTGGGTGCTCGGCAAGTACAACTTCAACTTCTCCAGCCTGCTGCAGGCCGCCGTCGACAAGGCGGGCAAGGCCGGGGAGACGCTGCTCGGCCCGGGCAAGCAGTACGGCGCCACCGGCACGTCCAAGCTGGACTTCCTGTCCCTCGGCATCGCGCTGGTGCTGGGGACGGCGGGGCTGCCGCACGTCCTGATGCGCTTCTACACGGTGCCGACGGCCCGCGACGCGCGTCGCTCGGTGGTCTGGGCGATCGTCCTGATCGGCGTGTTCTACCTGTTCACGCTGGTCCTCGGCTACGGCGCCGGTGCGCTGGTCGGGCCGGACACGATCAAGAAGGCGCCGGGCGGGGTCAACTCCGCGGCTCCGCTGCTCGCGCTCGAACTGGGCGGGCCGGTGCTGCTGGGCCTGATCTCCGCGATCGCCTTCGCGACGATCCTCGCGGTGGTCGCCGGCCTGACGATCACGGCGTCGGCGTCCTTCGCCCACGACGTCTACGCGAACGTCGTCAAGCGGGGCAAGACGTCGCCGGACTCGGAGGTCAAGGTCGCCCGGATCACCGCGGTGGTGATCGGGATCCTCGCCATCGGCGGCGGCATCCTGGCCAACGGGCAGAACGTCGCGTTCCTGGTCGCGCTGGCCTTCGCCGTCGCGGCCTCGGCGAACCTGCCGACGATCCTCTACTCGCTGTTCTGGAAGCGGTTCAACACCCAGGGCGCGCTGTGGTCGATCTACGGCGGCCTGGCCATCACGATCGTGCTGATCGTGTTCTCGCCGGCGGTGTCCGGCAAGAGCACGTCGATGTTCAAGAACGCCGACTTCGCCTGGTTCCCGCTGAGCAACCCCGGCATCGTCTCGATCCCGGCCGCGTTCATCCTGGGCTGGCTGGGCACGGTCCTGTCCAAGGAGCACGACCAGAAGAAGTACGCCGAGATGGAGGTCCGCTCCCTGACCGGCGCGGGCGCCGAGAAGGCCGTCGCGCACTGACGGTCCCCGAAACACCGAAGGCCGTCGCGAGTCACCCTCGCGGCGGCCTTCGGCCATTCAGTAGGGCAGCTTCCCCTCGGCGACGTCCGCGAGGGTCGCTTCGAGGTGTTTTCGGGCGTACTGCCAGAGCCCGCCGCCGAGCGAGATCCTCGCCACGCCCAGTTCGGCGAGACCGCCCAGGCCCGGGCTGCCCGGCCACGCGGGCGCGTTGACGGCGCCGCCGACTCCCTGCACGAACGCCGCGAGCACTTCGGGAGTGCGCAGGTGGATCGGGTAGACGCAGTCGGCGCCGGCTTCGAGGTAGGCCTTCGCCCGGGTGATGCCGTCGGCGAGGTGGTCCTCCGGGTCGACGCCGCGGAAGGAGTCCACGCGGGCGTTGATCACCAGGCCGTCCCCCGCCGCCGCGCGCAGGGCGGCGATCCGCTCCGCCTGCTCGGCGACCGGCCGCACGCCGCCGGTGGCGTGGTCGGTGTCCTCGAAGTTGCAGCCGACGGCGCCGGCGTCGAGCAGCCGGCTCGCCAGCTCGGCGCCGGACAGGCCGTAGCCTGACTCCGCATCGACGGTGACGGGGATGTTCACAGCTTTCGCGATGCGCTTCGCCGCGGCGAACATCTCCGCGGCCGGCGCCTTCTCGCCATCGGGGAAGCCGAGCACGGACGCCACGGCGATCGAGCTGGTCGCCACGACCGGGAACCCGGCGGCCTCGACGAGCCGGGCCGTGTCGGCGTCCCACGCGTTCGGCAGCACGAGCGGCTTGCCGGGGACGTGCAGCGTCTTGAGAGCGGCGGCGGTCACGCGTCGCGCTTCGGGAGCGGGCTGTGGCTGGTGACGGCCATGCGGTTCCAGCTGTTGATCGCGATGACCTCCCACGCGATCGCGCGGTACTGGTCTTCGGTCAGCACCTTCGTCGCCCGCTCGTAGACGTCGTCGGGCACGCTCTGGGTCGCCGACAGCTTGGTCATCGCCTCGGTGAGGACCAGCGCGGCCTCTTCCTCTTCGGTGAACAGGTCCGTCTCGCGCCAGCCGTCGAGCACGAGCAGCCGGCGCACCGACTCGCCCAGCTCGAGGGCGTCGCGGCTGTGCATGTCGAGGCAGTACGCGCAGCCGTTGAGCTGGGAGGCCCGCATCTTCACCAGCTCGAGCAGTTTCGGGTCGACGCCCGCGTTCGCGGCGGCCTTGTTCACCTCGGCCTGCAGGTTCGCCATCGCCTGGTAGATCTCGGGCGCGCGCCCGAGTCCGATTCGCTTCGTCATGCCATCCACGCTAGCGCCAACTGGCCCACGGGTATGGTCCAGTGACATGACGGATTCGTGGTCCAGTTCCGGGCTCGACGTCCACCTCGACTGGGTGCCTTCGACCGGCCGAGGCGGCCTCGCGGCGGCGATCCGCGCGGCCATCCGCGACGGCCGGTGGCAGGCGGGCGCGGCGGTGCCGTCGACCCGTTCCCTGGCCCATGACCTGGGCATCGCTCGGGGCACGGTCACCCGGGTGTACGCCGATCTGGCCGCCGAGGGGTACCTGCGCACGGCCCAGGGCGCGCCGACCCGCGTCGCGACGGCGGGCTCGCTGCCCCAGTCCGCGCCGCGGCAGGCGCCGCGCGAGCCGGCCCCGCGCTGGGACCTGCGGCCGGGACGTCCGGACCTGACGGCGTTCCCCCGCCAGGCGTGGATCACCGCGACCCGCCGCGCCTTGCTGCGGACCCCGGCGTCGGCGTTCGGCTACGGGTCGGAACTGGGCGCCCCGGAGCTGCGGGACACGCTCGCCGGCTACCTCGCCCGGGCCCGCGGGGTGGTCGCGGATCCGGAGCGGATCGTGGTCTGCCACGGGTATTCGCACGCCATCGCCGTGATTTCCCGGGTCCTCGCCGAGCTGGGCGTCCACGAGACGGCGTTCGAGAACCCGTCCCTGGAGATGTACCGCTCGATCGCGGCGGCGCAGGGCCAGCGGGTCGTCGGCGTCCCGGTGGACGAACACGGCCTGGACGTGTCCGCTTTGGACAGTCCGGCGGTGGTCGTGACGGCGGCGCACCAGTACCCGACCGGCGTCACGCTGGCCCCGCACCGCCGCACCGAGCTGACCCGCTCGGGCGCGTTCGTGCTGGAGGACGACTACGACGGCGAGTTCCGCTTCGACCGCCAGCAGGTCGGGGCGCTGCAGGCGCTGGCGCCGGAGCGGGTGGTGTACGCGGGGACGGCGAGCAAGACCCTGGCCCCGGCGCTGCGGCTGGCGTGGCTGGTGCTGCCGCGGAAGCTGGTGGAGCCGGTTCGCGCGGCGATGGCCGACAGCGGGTCGCGCCCGGCGGTGCTGAACCAGCTGGCCCTGGCGGAGCTGATCGACTCGGGCGCGTACGACCAGCACGTCCGCCGCAGCCGGGCGGAGTACCGCTCCCGCCGCGCTCGCCTGCTGGCGGCGCTGCCGGACTCGGTGCGCCCGCAGGGCATCGCGGCGGGCCTGCACCTGTTGTTGATGCTCCCGCCGGACGGCCCGTCGGAGGCGACGGCCCTGGCGGCCTGCCGCCGCCGCGCGATCGGCATCGAGGGCCAGGAGGAAGACGGCTACTGGATGGACGCCGGCCGCCCCGGCGGCCTGATAGTCGGCTACGCGGCAACCCCGAAACACGCGTTCGCCGGCGCCACCCAAACCCTGGTGGAAGCCCTCTGGGAAATCACCACCTAACCCACCCACCTCCGCCCCTTCCCCGACTTCCGCCCCCAATCACGCAAGTCCCGCCCCCAATCACCCGAGTCCCGTCCCCAATCACCCGAACCGACCCTCCAGGTACGCGAGCCGACCGTCTGGGTACGCGAGCCGACCCTTCAATCACACGTGATGCCCCCTCAATCACGCGAGATGCCTCTCCAGTCACGTGTGATGCCCCGTCAACCACACGTGCTGCCCGGAGCGGGCCACCCCGAGTCCGGGAGTGGCCCGCGTTCGCCGTCAGAACCAGCAGTCCGGACGGACCCGAAGCAGTTCCGTCCGCAGCGCGGGCGTCCCGTCGACCGGCGCCGGGTCGTCCGCCGTCGGCTGGATCCCACCGGCGGCGACCCGGTCCAGGGTCTTCAGCCCTTCGGCGCCGACCGTGCCGAACACCGTGTAGTTCGGCCGCAGCGCGGAATCGCCGTACACGACGAAGAACTGCGAGCCGTTCGTGTCCGGTCCCGCGTTGGCCATCGCGAGCAACCCGCGCGCGTAGACCTTGCGCGCCCCGGTCGGGTCGGTCGGCGACGGCGGCAGGTCCACCGGCAGTTCGTCCTTGTACTTGTAGCCCGGGCCGCCCTCGCCGGTCGCGCTCGGGTCGCCGCACTGCAGGACCTTCAGCGTCGGGTACGAGGTGAGCCGGTGACACACCGTGTGGTCGTAGAACCGGTGCCGCGCCAGGTGCAGGAAGCTCTGCACGGTGCACGGCGCCTTGGCGCGGTCGAGCCGCAGCGGCAGCGCGCCCTGGCTGGTCGGGACGGCGACGTCGACCTTGCCGTGGCTCGGCGTGTGGCGCGGGTCGGGCGGCAACGGCACCGGCCGCGAAGCCGGTTCGTCCGGGGTCTCGGTGTACTGGCACGGCCCGTGCGTCGTCTTAGGCGGCGGTGCGTCGGCCGCGGTGGCGACACCGTTGCCGGCCACGAACAACGCGCCTGCCGCCAGCGCGGTGACCAGTGTCTTTCTCATTCTGCACGCCCTCCCAGTGATCGCCCGGTTCCGGAGCGCCCCGCAGTCTAGGGCGCGGCACCGACAACAAGAACCGGCGAAAGTCGCCCATGTCAGCCGGTCGGGTGAACCTCGGCGGCCGGACCCCGGAAATTGTCGGACCCCCGGAGCACGATGGCCATCACGCGGCAAAGCGCCGCCCGGCAAAGGGGGAGACATGACGGTCCACGTGGTCAACCGCAGGAGAAACGCTGTGGGGGCAAGGTATCCGGAGGCGGTGGTCGTGGACGTGACGTCGCGCGGGCCGGAGCCGTGGGTGCGGTTCAGCCCGTTCTACCCGGCACGGCGGCATCCCGGTGCCGTACTCCCCGGGGGTCGAGAGCGCGTCGGTCGAGGGGATCTGGCAGGCGCTGAAAGTCTTCCGCGGCGCGGGAATCGACGAGGGCAAGCTCCGGATCAAGTCGATGAAGGGCCTGAAGCGCACGGTCCGCAAGTACGGCGAAGTGGTCGGCCACCGCACCGGCGTCGCGGGCACCGAACTGCTGCCGTACGAGCAGGCTCGAAGACGGATCTACCTGCCGTCCTACCGCTGGGTGCTGGAAAACAGGTTGGCCGACCTGGTCACCGAGCTCCGGGAAACGAGCGCGGAGCGGGACATCGTCCTGCTCGATTACACCACCAACAGCCAGGTCGAGGACCTGACGAAGCCGTTGTCCCACGCGGCATTGCTGCGCGCGCACCTCGCCGGGGAGTGGCCGTGGACGGTGTGACTTCGACGCTCGCCCGGATCCAGCACGCACTCGGCGACCGCAGCCGGCTCCGCGCCTGGCTCGCCAACGGCAGCATCTCCGCACTCCACAACCGCCTCACCACCAGCCGGATCCGCGCCTGGCCCGCCGACCGCGACATCTCGGCACCCCACAACCGGCCCACCACCGGCCGGATCCGCGCCTGGCTCGCCAACGGCGGCATCTCCGCACCCCACAACCGGCCCACCACCGGCCGGATCCGCGTCTCTGGGCTCCGCGACCGGCTCATCCCGAGCCGCGGCCTGGTTCTCCGGGCCCGTTCCCGGCCCATCCCCCACCGCGGGCCGAGTTCCCAGCCCACCAACGGCGGTAGCTCAGCTCCGCAGGTCCGCGACCAGCTCGTCGGCGGCGGCGAACGGGTCGATCTCCCGCGCAACGACACGCTCGGCGACCCCGGCGAGCCGTCCCCCGCCCCGCAGGTCGGCCAGTTCGGCCCGCAACCGGCGCACGGCGATGGCCTCGACCTCGTCGCGCGCCCGCGCGATCCGGCGCCGGGCCAGCTCGTCGTGCTCCACCAGCCAGTCGTGGTGGGCGGCCAACGCCCCCACGACCTCGTCGACGCCCTCGCCCTTCGCCGCGACCGTCCGCACGATCGGCTGGCGCCAGCTCGCGCCCCGGATCTCTCGGCGCGCCAGCGAAATCATCTGCTTGAGGTCGTGCACCGTCGCGTCCGCGCCCTCGCGGTCGGCCTTGTTCACGACGAAGACGTCGGCGATCTCGAGCACCCCCGCCTTCGCGGCCTGGATGCCGTCGCCCATTCCCGGCGCGAGCAGCACCACCGTGGTGTCGGCCAGCTTCACGACGTCCACTTCGGACTGTCCGACGCCGACGGTCTCGATCAGCACCACGTCGAAGCCGGCGGCGTCGAGCACACGCACCGCCTGCGGGGTCGCCCACGACAGCCCGCCGAGGTGCCCGCGCGTGGCCATCGAGCGGATGAACACGCCGGGGTCGGTGGCGTGCTCGGTCATCCGGATCCGGTCGCCGAGCAGCGCGCCGCCCGAAAACGGCGAAGACGGGTCGATCGCGAGCACCCCGACCCGCTTGCCCTCCGCGCGCAACGCGGTGAGCAGCGCCGACGTCGAAGTCGACTTGCCGACCCCCGGTGGGCCGGTGAGCCCGACGATCCGGGCCCGCCCGGTGTGCGGGGTCAGCGCCCGGGCGATCTCGGCGACGCGGGGATGGGCGTCCTCGACGAGCGACAGCAGCCGCGCGACGGCACGGGGCTGCCCGTCCCGCGCGCGACCGACCAGGTCGTCGAGGTCGAGTGCTCCGGCCACTTACGCGGTCGGTACCCGCAGCAGGAGGGCGTCGCCCTGACCGCCGCCACCGCACAGCGCGGCCGCGCCGAGCCCGCCACCGCGGCGGCGCAGCTCGTGGATCAGGTGCACGGCGAGCCGGGCCCCGGAAGCGCCGATCGGGTGGCCGAGCGCGATGGCGCCGCCGTTGACGTTGACCTTCTCCGGGTCGAGGCCGAGCTTCTCGGTGGAGACGAGCCCGACCGCGGCGAAGGCCTCGTTGATCTCGACGAGGTCGAGCGCGTCGGTGCCGAGGTTCGCCTTCGCCAGGGCGGCGAGGATGGCGTTCGACGGCTGCTCGTGGAGGCTCGCGTCCGGTCCGGCGACGACGCCGTGCGCGCCGATCTCGGCGATCGGCGTGAGGCCGAGTTCCTCGGCCTTCGCCTTGCTGGCCACGACGACCGCGGCGGCGCCGTCGGAGATCTGCGAGGCCGAGCCGGCGGTGATGGTGCCGTCGGAGGCGAAGGCGGGGCGCAGCTTGGCGAGGCCTTCGGCGGTGGTGTCGGCGCGGACGCCTTCGTCGGTGTCGAAGACCACCGGGTCGCCCTTGCGCTGCGGGATGGAGACCGGCGCGATCTCGTCGGCGAAGTAGCCGTTCTTGATCGCCTCGGCCGCACGCTGGTGCGAGCGGGCGGAGAACGCGTCCTGCTGCTCGCGGGTGACGCCGTAGCGGGAGTTGTACTTCTCCGTCGAGGAGCCCATGGCGACCTGGTCGAAGGCGCAGAAGAGCCCGTCGTAGGCCATGTGGTCGACGAGCGTCGTGTCGCCGTACTTGAAGCCGGAGCGGGACTTCGGCAGCAGGTGCGGTGCCTGGGTCATCGACTCCTGGCCACCGGCGACGACGATGTCGAACTCGCCGGCCCGGATCAGCTGGTCGGCGAGCGCGATCGCGTCGAGGCCGGACAGGCAGACCTTGTTGATCGTCAGGGCCGGCACGCTCATCGGGATGCCCGCGGCGACCGCGGCCTGACGGGCCGGGATCTGGCCGGCGCCGGCGGTCAGCACCTGGCCCATGATCGTGTACTGCACCGCGTCCGGGGCGACCCCGGCGCGTTCGAGGGCCGCCTTGATCGCGACCCCGCCCAGCTGCGCCCCCGAGAAGTCCTTGAGGGACCCGAGCAGGCGCCCGATCGGCGTACGGGCGGCACCCAGGATCACGGAACCGGACACGGCGTCCTCCAAGCTTCGGCGCATGGGCAGTTTTTCCGACCATACCCGGAGGGTGGGCTTCTTGATGGAGCCAGTGTGAGGCGGGGCACGCGACGATTCGGGGTCGACGCCAGTCCGGAGCGCCCTATCCTGCCCCCATGAATGACGCCCTGCGGCCGTTCGTGACGGCCATCGACCACGTCGGCATCGCGGTCCCGGACCTGGACGCGGCCATCGAGTTCCACCGCGCGCACTTCGGCCTGGAAGTGGCGCACGATGAGGTGAACGAGGAGCAGGGAGTGCGGGAGGCGATGCTGCGCGCGCCCGGCACGGCGGGCACGGAGACGCAGATCCAGCTCCTCGCCCCGCTGCGCGACGACTCGGCGATCGGCAAGTTCCTGGCCAAGAGCGGCCCGGGGCTGCAGCAGCTGGCGTACCGCGTGTCCGATGTGGACGCGGCGGCGGCGGCGCTGCGCGAGCAGGGCCTGCGCCTGCTGTACGAGGCGGCGAAGCGCGGAACGTCCAACAGCCGGGTGAACTTCGTCCACCCGAAGGACGCGGGCGGCGTCCTGGTGGAGCTGGTCGAGCCGGCTAAGGACAGCGCCGCGCACTGACGGCGAACCCGTTCCGGCGTAACGACTCCGGCCCGGCCAAGGCGCACGCCGGTGACAACCAGGCGGCCGGAGCGGCGGGAGGGGGTGGGGGCGGGGCGGGGGCCGGGACAGCAGTCCGACTACGGCACTCCCCCGCGCCGCGCACCGGCGCCGCGCACGGCATCGGACCGCGCCCCACGAGCCGAAGCTGCGCACCCGCGCTCGCCGCGCAAGGTGCGCGGCCCACGAGCCGGAGCTGCGCACCCGCCGCCCGCCGCGTAAGGCGCGCGACCCAGGCGACCCCTACACCGGCGGGCCGCAGCGGCCCAGCGCCTAAGCCGGCGCCGTCTTCGACGCGAGGGCGTCGGCGATGAACGTCAGCTCGCCGTCGAACTCGGCGGGCAGGTCGTCGTCGGAATGGCGGGCCGTGGCGTGCCGGTGGCTGACCGCGCGGGCCAGCAGGCCCGACGCGCGGTCGACGTCGGCCGCGGGTACGCCGCCGCCCGTTGCCGCCAGGATCACCGCGTGGACCTGGCGCACGAGCACCTGGAAGCGCTCGTGGAGGGCGTCGCGGACGACGTGGTGGGTGTCCGCCTCGCGCCACAGCAGGTGCGAGAGCCCGAGCGATCGGCTGAAGCGGTGGTCGAGTTCGCGGACGAGCCGCCGCAGGCTGCCCACGAGGTCGCCGGGCACGACGACCACGGCCGGCTCGATGCGCTCGTCGGGCAGCCGCTCGACTAGCGCCGTGAGCAGGTCCGCCTTGTGCCGGAAGTAGTAGTGCACCAGCCCCTTCGGCACCCCGGCCCGCTCGGCGATGCGAGAGGTCGGGGTGGCGTCGAAGCCGGACTCGGCGAAGAGCGCCTCGGCGGCGCAGAGGATGCGCTCCTTCGCCGAATCCTCGGTCATTCCGGTGCCTCCAAGGCTGTCGAAACCGTCAGTGCTGGCCGGCGGTGCGGTGCGCGGCGTTCGCGACCGGCATGGCTGCCGCGCCGGCGATGATCGTCAGCACCCCGGCGATCCAGGACGTCCAGGAAGCGCCGTTGAACTCCGTGTATCCCATCACCCACGGCGCGATGAAGAACAGCACGCCGAGCGCGATCTGGATGCCTTCGCCGTAGACCATGCCCGGCATCGCCAGCGACACCAGGCCGTCGAGTGCGATCAACGCGCCCAGGACGACCATCGTCCACATCGCGGTCGAGTCCGTGCTCAGCCAAAGGGGTGAAAGAGCGGCGACAACCCCGATGACGACCTCGGCCCAATCGTGCGGCCGGGCCCAGGCGCGCGTAGAGACTTCACTCATTCGTGCTCACCTCCGTCGGTGAAACTGCTGGTCGGGTGGGTGTTCCCACTGCCGATGATCCGCTTGACTGGCCAGCCGGTCAAGACTGATCGGTCACAGTTCGTCGTGTAATCGTGCTGTCCGTCTCGTACAGTTGTGTGCGCGAGTTACCGGCGAGTAATTTCTGCCGCCAACGCCGTTGACCCCCATCTCCGCGGAGGAACCGATGACGCAGCTCGGCGAGATCCAGCAGGCCATCCTGAACGGCGAGTCCGCCGCGGTCGGCTCCCTGCCCGTGCCCGAGAGCTACCGCGGGGTGACCGTGCGCGCCGACGAGGTCGACATGTTCGAGGGCCTCGAGAGCCGGGACAAGGACCCGCGCAAGTCGCTGCACGTCGACGACGTCCCCGTCCCCGAGCTGGGGCCGGGCGAGGCGCTGGTCGCCGTGATGGCGAGCGCGATCAACTACAACACCGTGTGGACGTCGATCTTCGAGCCGATCCCCACATTCAAGTTCCTCAAGAAGTACGGGAAGCTCTCGCCGCTGGCCAAGCGGCACGACCTGCCGTACCACGTCGTGGGGTCGGACCTGGCCGGCGTCGTGCTGCGCACCGGCGTCGGCGTGCACAACTGGAAGCCGGGCGACGAGGTCGTCGCGCACTGCCTGAACGTCGAGCTCGAAAGCCCGGACGGGCACAACGACACGATGCTCGACACCGAGCAGCGGATCTGGGGCTTCGAGACGAACTTCGGCGGCCTCGCCGAGATCGCGCTGGTCAAAGCCAACCAGCTGATGCCGAAGCCGGACCACCTGACCTGGGAGGAAGCCGCCTCCCCCGGCCTGGTCAACTCCACCGCCTACCGCCAGCTGGTCTCGCGCAACGGTGCGGACATGAAGCAGGGCGACGTCGTCCTGATCTGGGGCGCTTCGGGCGGCCTCGGCTCCTACGCGACGCAGTACGCGCTGAACGGCGGCGCGATCCCCGTGTGCGTCGTCTCGAGCCCGGAGAAGGCGGCGATCTGCCGCAAGCTCGGCGCCGAGCTGATCATCGACCGCAGCGCGGAGGACTACAAGTTCTGGAAGAACGACACCGAGCAGGACCCGAAGGAGTGGCAGCGCTTCGGCGCGAAGATCCGCGAGCTGACCGGCGGTGACGACCCGGACATCGTGTTCGAGCACCCGGGCCGGGAGACGTTCGGCGCGTCCGTCTACGCCGCGCGCAAGGGCGGCACGATCGTCACGTGCGCGTCGACGTCGGGGTACATGCACCAGTACGACAACCGCTACCTGTGGATGAACCTGAAGCGGATCATCGGCTCCCACTTCGCGAACTACCGCGAGTCCTGGGAAGCGAACCGGCTGATCTCGAAGGGCCTGATCCACCCGACGCTGTCGAAGACGTACTCGCTCGAAGAGACCGGGCAGGCCGCGCTGGACGTGCACCGCAACGCCCACCAGGGCAAGGTCGGCGTGCTCGCCCTCGCCCCGCAGGAAGGCCTCGGCGTCCGCGACGAGGAGAAGCGCGCGAAGCACATCGAGGGGATCAACGCCTTCCGCGGCGCCTGATCCAGGACGACGCCGGGGGCGGCTCCGCTCCCGGCGTCGGAATCCACCGCGGTACGACCGGATCCGGCCAGTTCCCTTCGCCGCATCACACGGCGCGCTCGGCGCACGGTACGGGTGCTCACCCGTCCGTGACCGGACTGCGACTACGGTAGGCGCATGAGCCTTGGCGATGAACGGGAGCTTGTGCCGCTGGGAGCCGGCTTCGACGTGGCGAAGCGCGGGTACAGCCGAGCACAGGTCGACGAGCACCTCGAACGGCTGGACGCCGACCTCAAGATGCTCACCGCGGATCGGGACGCCGCCATCGCGCAGGCCGGCGACCTCGCCCGGCAGCTGGAGATCGCGCGCGGCGAGATCGCGGACCTGCGCGGGCAGGTCGACCGGCTGGCCCAGCCGCCGACGAGCGTCGAAGGCCTGTCCGAGCGGCTGCAGCGGATGCTGCGCCTCGCACAGGACGAATCCGCCGACACGCGCGCCCGCGCCGAGGCCGAGGCCGGGCACATCCGGGCCAAGGCCGAAACGGACGCGAGCGCCATGCGCGCCCGCTACGAGCAGCTGCTCACCGAGCTCGACCTGCGCCGCAAGGAGATGGAGGCGGAGCACCGCAAGGTGCTCGAGGACGCCCGCGCGCAGGCCAAGGAGATCACCGACAAGGCCGAGGCGGAGCGCACGCGGCTCGACACCGAGTCGGCGGACCGCCGCACCAAGGTCGAAGAGGACTTCGAGATCGCGATGGCCTCGCGCCGCACCGAGGCGATGCGCGTGCTGGCCGAGCAGGAGGCGGCGAGCAAGGCCGAGGCCGCGCGCCGCGTCCAGGAAGCGACGCAGGACGCCGCCGACATCCGCGCGAAGATCCTCGAAGAGGAGAAGACCACCAGGGCCGAGATCGACCGCCGGCAGCGGGAGTCGGTCGCGGACGCGAACAAGCGCCGTCAGGACTCGATCAACGAGGCGAACGCCCGGCTCGCGGAGGCCGCCGACGAGGCGCGGCGCCGCGTGACGACGGCGACCGAGGAGTCGAACCGGCGGATCACCCAGGCCAACGAGCGCGTCGACGCCCTGCGCAAGGTGCGCGGCGGGCTGGCCGAGCAGGTCCGCGCGGCGCGGGCGGTGCTGGCCGAGGCGCACACGGTCCTCGGCGACGAGGTGAAGGTGCCCGCCGACGTCACGACCGATCTCAAGGCTGACGACCTGAAGGCCGACGCCGACACCGGGAAGACGAAGCCGGTGGGCGACGTCGAGGAGACGATCCGGATCAAGGCGTCGGACGTCCCGAAGCCGCCGCAGGCCCCCAAGCAGTCACCCAAGCCCGCCCCGAAGCCCACTCCGCGGCCAAGCGGAGCGCGAAAAGCGACTGGCGAGTAACCTTCCACCCGACACGGGCGCGGACGAGGCGGCGCGGTCGATCCCGACCGGCCATCGTCCCAGCTCACGCGGGATCACCTGGAGGTTTTGCGCATGGGTGCGGCATATCGGACCGTGGTGGTGGGCACGGACGGCTCGGAGTCCTCGTTCGCGGCGGTGGACCGCGCGGCGGCGGTGGCCGGCGACGCGGGCGCCACGCTCGTCATCGCGTGTGCGTTCTACCCGGCCAGCAAGACCGACGTCGAGAAGGCCCAGGACGTCCTCGGGGACGAGGCGTACCAGGTCGTCGGCTCGGCCCCGGCCGAGGACACCCTGCAGTCCGCGCGGGACCGGGCGGTGCGGGCCGGCGCGGAGAAGATCGACACGGTCGCGGTCAAGGGCGACCCGGTCGACTCGCTGCGCAAGGTCGTGCACGAGCGCGAGGCCGACCTGCTGGTGGTCGGCAACCGCGGGCTGAACACGATCGCCGGCCGGATCCTGGGCTCGGTGCCGTCGGAGGTGGCGCGCAAGTCCGGCGTGGACGTGCTGATCGTCCACACGACCTGAGCACGTGGCCGATTCGAGCGAAGAGCTCCAGCAGCGGCTCGAACGCGTCCTGCTCGGCGGCAGGCGGAAGTACACGCGGCTCGAAGTGGCCGAGAAGGCCGGCGTGCCCGAAGAGCGGTCACGCCGGCTTTGGCGCGCCCTGGGGTTCGCGACGGTGCGCGACGACGAGGTCGTCTTCACGGACGCGGACGTCGAAGCGATGCGGACGGCGGACCAGCTGGTCCAGTCGGGGCTGATCGACCCGAGCATCGAGGTGTCGGTGACGCGCGCCCTCGGCCAGCACCTGTCGCGGCTGGCCGAGTGGCAGGTCGACATGCTCTGGGAGCTGGTCAAGGAGCAGCCGGAGCTGGGTCGCAGCGAGCGCCAGGTGGCCCGCCTGGTCGACCGGCTGCTGCCGGAGCTCGAGCGGGTGCAGAACTTCGTCTGGCGCCGTCACCTGGCGGCGTACGCGGGGCGAGCGTTCGCGGCGGCGGGCGACAACGTCGAGGCGCGCACGGAAGTGGTCGGGTTCGTCGACATGGTCGGCTACACGCGCCTGACGCGCCAGATCGGCGAAGAGGAGCTGAGCCGGGTCCTCGACGCGTTCGAGCTGCTCGCGGCGGAGACGATCGCCGAGCACCACGGCCGCGTGGTGAAGATGATCGGCGACGAGGTCCTGTTCGTGGCGGACGCGGCGGTCGACGCGGCGGAGATCGCCCTGGCGCTGACGGAGCGCACATCGGCGGACGAGAGCCTGCCGGCGGTCCGCGCGGGAATGGCTTCGGGCCGGATCCTGTCCCGCTTCGGCGACGTGTACGGATCGGTGGTCAACCTGGCGGCCCGCCTGACCTCGGTGGCCCGCCCGGGCACGATCCTGGTGGACCGCGAGCTGGCTTCGGAGCTTTCGGAGGAGAAGGCGTACGAGCTGCGGCCCCGGAGGCCGGTGACGGTCCGGGGCTACAACCGCCTGCGCCCGGCGGCGCTGCGGCGCGCGAGTGAGGCGCCGACGGGGATGTTCGCGAGTTCGCAGCAGCTGGCGGCGGAGATGCTGGGTCTCACGGAGCCGGCGGCGCAACCAACTGCCGAGGACGAGACCGAGTCACGCCCTCGCCGCCGGCGGCGAGGGCGCATCCGCTGATCAAGCGTCGAAGTCCACCGTGATCGTCTCCGAGACCGGGTAAGACTGGCATGTCAGCACGAAACCCGCCTCCACCTCAGCCTCCTCCAACGCGAAGTTCCGCCGCAGATCGACCTTGCCCTCCGTGACCCGCGCCCGGCACGTGCCGCACACCCCGCCCTTGCACGCGAACGGCAGGTCCGGGCGGAAGCGCTGGGCACCGTCCAGTACCGAGGACGACCGCGGCAACGTCATCGTCGACGCGCGGCCGTCCAGGACCACGCGGACCTCCGACGACTCGCCCGCCACCGTCGGGTCGAGGTGCTCCACCGGCGTGGGCGGCGTGTCGACGTAAAACAGCTCCTGGTGCACCCGGGAAGCCTCAACGCCGAGCGAAACCAGAAGTTCACGGGCGCCGGAAACCATCTCGAACGGGCCGCACAGCCACCAATGGTCCACGGAGGACACCGGAATCAACGAAGAGAACAACGAGCGCAGCTTCGGGACGTCCAGGCGCCCTGTGAACAGCTCCGCCTCTCGGGGCTCGCGGGACAGCACGTGGATCAGCTCCAGCCGCGAGGGCGCCCGGTCCTTCAGGTCCGCCAGCTCGTCCGCGAACATCACCGTGTCCGTGCGGCGGTTGCCGTACAGCACCGTCACCGTGGCCGTCGAAAAGCGCAGCAGCGACGACACGATCGACAACACCGGGGTGATGCCCGAACCCGCCGCGATCAACACGTGGTGGCCGCCGGCGGACAGGTCCGGTGTGAACGATCCCGTGGGCGTGGCCACCTCGATCGTGTCGCCTGGGCGGACCTCGTTCACCAGCCAGGACGAGAACAACCCGTCCGGGACCAGCCGGACGCCGACCCGGGGCGCCGTGCCCGCCGCCGCGCAAATCGAGTACGAGCGGCGTTCGTCGCGGCCCTCCACCGATCGGCGCAGCGTCAGCGACTGACCCGGTTCGAACGCGAATTCGGCAGCCAAGGAATCGGGCACGTCGAACGTCACCGCGACCGCGTCCTCGCACAACCGCGTGACGTCCGCGACCTTCAGGGGGTGAAACGCCACCTCAGATCTCCTTGACCTGCTCGAACGGCTCGGCACACGCACGGCAGCGCCGCAGCGCCTTGCACGCCGTCGCACCGAAGCGGGACTGCTCTTCCGTGTCCTCGGACCCGCAATGGGGGCAAGAAACCCGCGACACGGGCGCCGACAGCGTCAGCGGGATCGGCCCCGACCGCCGCGGCGCCGCGCCCGGCGGGGCGATGCCCGCCGACGCCAGCTTCCGGCGCCCCGAAGCCGAAATCCAGTCCGACGACCACGCCGGCGACAGCTGCGTCCGGATCTCGACGTCCGCGAAGCCCGCCGAGACCAGCGCGTGCTCCAGGTCGTCGCGCATCGTGTCCATCGCCGGGCAGCCCGTGTACGTCGGCGTGATCGCGACGACCACGCGGCCGTCCACTTCGGACACCGAGCGCAGCACGCCCAGGTCGGCCAGCGTCAGCATCGGCAGCTCGGGGTCGGTGACCGTCGCGGCGACCGCTTCCGCCGTCACCATTTCGCGTCCGGCATCGCCCGGGCGACGCTCTGCAGCTCCGCCAGCAGGAACCCCATCTGCTCGGTGTGGACGCCGTCGCGGCCCGTCCGGCCCGAAACCCCGGCGAGCTCACCGGCGGCCGGCAAAACCAGCGTCGCCGCGGAAAGCGCCTGCTCCACGACGAGATCGAACTCCGGCCGCAGCGTGGCCGCGTCCACCAGCTCGACCGGGTGCGTGCGGAACAGCTCCCCGACGTACGGCCAGACCGCGTCGAGCCCCTCCTGCATCCACTCGTGCGACAACGGCGTCCCGTCGCCGAGGCGGACCAGCCACTGCGCCGCGTAGTCGCGGTGGTAGGTCACCTCCTTGACGCCCTTGTCCGCGATGGCCGCCAGCACCGGGTCCACCGACGTCACCAGCCGCTGCAGCAGCGCGAGGCGCCACGTCGAAAACACGAACAGCCGCGCGATCAGGTGCCCGAAGTGCCCGCCGCCCAGCTCCGCGAGCCGGACGTTGCGGAACTCGTTCTCCACACGCGAGAACGCGAACGAGTCCTCCGTGCGCGAGGAACCGTCGGCCTTGCCGGCGCGCGCGAGCAGCAACCGCGCCTGGCCGAGCAGGTCGAGCGCGATGTTCGCGATGGCGACCTCGTCCTCCAGCTCGGGCGCGTTGGTGCACCACTCCTGCAGCCGGTGGGAGAAGATCAGCGCGTCGTCGCCCAGCATCAGGCAGTAGGCGGCCAGTGCGGCACCGTCCACCCCGGACGGCACCGAGGTGTCCACTCCGGACAGTGGGTCCTCGAAGCCGGTGCCGAACGCCCAGCGGGCGTCGTTCTCCTCGGTCAGCGACTCGTAGACGTTGTCGAAACTCATATGTGCGGCACCTCCTCGGGGATGTCGTAGAACGTCGGGTGCCGGTAGACCTTGTCGCCGCTCGGCGCGAAGAACGGGTCCTTCTCGTCCGGCGACGACGCCGTGATGTCCGAGGCGCGAACCACCCAGATCGACACGCCTTCGTTGCGGCGCGTGTAGAGGTCACGCGCGTGGTGCAGCGCCATCCGGTCGTCGGCCGCGTGCAGCGAGCCGACGTGCACGTGGTTCAGCCCGCGCTTGCCGCGGACGAACACCTCGTACAGCGGCCAGTCGTGCTTGACCGGGCCCGGCGCGGCGGGGACGCCTTCCAGCGGGACGGCCCCGTGGCCGCCTTCGGCAGTCAGGTCGGTCACTTGCGCTCCTCGTTCTTGGCCGCGTGCGCGACCGCGGCTTCGCGGACCCAGGCACCTTCGTCGTGCGCACGACGGCGGTGCGCGATCCGCGAAGCGTTGCACGGGCCGTTGCCCTTCAACACGTTCTTGAACTCGTCCCAGTCGACCGGGCCGAAGTCGTAGTGTTCCCGCGAGGCGTTCCACTTCAGGTCGGGGTCCGGGAACGTGACACCCAGCGCGGCGGCCTGCGGCACCGACATGTCGACGAAGCGCTGCCGCAGCTCGTCGTTCGTGTGCCGCTTGACCTTCCACGCCATCGACTGCGCGGTGTTCGGCGAATCCGCGTCCGGCGGCCCGAACATCATCAGCGACGGCCACCACCAGCGGTTCACGGCCTCTTGGACCATCTCACGCTGCTGCTGAGTCCCGCGCATCATCGTCATCAGCAGCTCGTAACCCTGCCGCTGGTGGAAGGACTCCTCCTTGCAGATGCGGATCATCGCCCGCGCGTACGGCCCGTAGGACGACCGGCACAGCGGCACCTGGTTGCAGATCGCCGCGCCGTCGACCAGCCAGCCGATCACGCCGACGTCGGCGAAGGTCAGCGTCGGGTAGTTGAAGATCGACGAGTACTTCTGCTTGCCGGTGATCAGCTTGTCGGTCAGGTCGGCGCGGTCCGCGCCCAGCGTCGCCGCGGCGGAGTACAGGTAGAGGCCGTGGCCGGCTTCGTCCTGGACCTTGGCCAGCAGGATCGCCTTGCGCCGCAACGACGGCGCCCGCGTGATCCAGTTGCCCTCCGGCTGCATGCCGATGATCTCCGAATGCGCGTGCTGCGCGATCTGCCGGATCATCGTCTTGCGGTAGCCCTCGGGCACCCAGTCGCGCGGTTCGATGCGCTGGTCGCGCTCGATAGTCGCCTCGAAGTGCTCTTCGAGGGAAGCCACAGCGGTCACGGCTGCTCCTTCGACACGAGGGTCAGGACGTCGTACTTGGCCACGGACTCGCCGTCGGCGTTGGTGACGTCGGCGTCCCAGCGGACCTCGCCGTACTCCTGGTCGATCCGCGGGGTGATCTGCTTGGCGGTGAGCGTCACGGTCAGCGAGTCGCCAACCTTGACCGGGGTGAGGAAGCGCAGGTTCTCGAGGCCGTAGTTGGCCAGCACCGGGCCCGGCTCGGGCGAGACGAACAACCCCGCCGCGAACGAGACCACGAGGTAGCCGTGCGCGACGATCCCGCCGAACAGCGGGTTCGCCGCCGCGGCCTCGGGGTCGGTGTGGGCGTAGAACGTGTCGCCGGTGAACTCGGCGAAGTGGTCGACGTCCTCCTGGCTGACCGTGCGCGGCCCGGCGACGACCGAGTCACCGATGCGCAGCTCCGCCAGGGACTTCCGGAACGGGTGGACGTCACCTTCCGTGCGCGGCGCGCCGGTGACCCAGCGGCCGGTCACCGCGCTGAGAACGGCGGGCGAGCCCTGCACGGCGGTGCGCTGCATGTGGTGCAGGACGCCGCGGATGCCGCCCATCTCCTCGCCGCCGCCGGCGCGGCCGGGACCGCCGTGGACCAGCTGCGGCATCGGCGAGCCGTGCCCGGTCGACTCCTTGGCGTCGTCGGCGTCCAGGACCAGCAGCCGGCCGTGGAACGGCGCCGCGCCGAGCACGACCTCGCGGACGAACTCCTTGTCGGCGCTGACGATCGACCCCGCCAGGCTGCCGCCGCCGCGCGCGGCGAAGTCGATTACCTGCTCGGTGGACGTGTACGGCATGAGCGTCGAGACCGGGCCGAACGCCTCGACCTCGTGCGGCTCCGAGCGCTCCGGGTCCGCCTTGAGCAGCACCGGCGAGATGAACGCGCCACGCTCGGCGTCGGCGTCGACCACCGAGACCTTTTCGGGGTCGCCGAACACGACGCTGCCGGCGTCCAGCAGTGCCTTGAGCGACCGCCGGACCTCTTCGCGCTGCTCCAGGCTGGCCAGCGCACCCATCCGGACGCCCTCGGCCGTCGGGTTGCCGACCGTGACCTTCGCGAGCCGCTCGGATGCGGCGGAGGCGACGTCGTCGAGCAGCTCCGCGGGCACGAACGCGCGGCGGATGGCGGTGCACTTCTGGCCCGCCTTGACCGTCATCTCCGAGGTCAGCTGCTTGACGAACAGGTCGAACTCCGTGGTCCCGCGCACCGCGTCCGGGCCGAGGATCGAGCAGTTCAGCGAGTCGGCCTCGGCGTTGAACCGCACGGCGTTGCGGATGATCGCCGGGTGCGCGCGCAGCTTCTGGGCGGTGGACGCCGAGCCGGTGAAGGACACCAGGTCCTGCGCGGTCACGTGGTCGAGCAGGTCGCCAACGCTACCCGCGACGAACTGCAGCGACCCCTCGGGCAGGATGCCGGACTCGATGATCAGCTCGACCAGCCGCGCGGTCAGGTACGCCGTCGAGCTGGCCGGCTTGACCAGGCTCGGGACGCCGGCGAGGAAGGCGGGCGCAAACTTCTCCAGCGGCCCCCACACCGGGAAGTTGAACGCGTTGATCTGGACCGCGACGCCCCGCAGCGGGGTCGCGATGTGCTGGGCGACGAACGTCCCACCACGCGAAAGCGGCTCGACAGCGCCCTCGACGTAGACGGTGTCGTTCGGCAGCTCGCGCTTGCCCTTCGAGCCGTAGCTGAAGAGGACGCCGATGCCGCCGTCGATGTCGAACTTCGAGTCACCCAGCGTCGCGCCGGTGCGCGCAGAAAGCGCGTACAGCTCCTCGCGGTGCTCTCGCAGGTGCGAGGCCAGCGCCTTCAGCAGGGCCGCGCGCTGGTGGAACGTCAGCTCGCGCAGCGCCGGACCACCGACAGCGCGGCCGTACGCCAGCGCGGCCGCGAAGTCGACGCCCGCCGAGGAGATCCGGGCGACCTCCTCGCCCGTGGCCGCGTCGTGCAGCGGGACGCCTTCGTCCGCCGCCGTGTGCCAGCTCCCGGAGACGTAGCTGCGCAGCAGTGCCATCAGGTCCCTCTCGCCGAATTACCTACCGGACGTTCAGTTAATCGCATGGTAGCCGCCGGACTCGAAGATCGGAAGACCTCGGCGCTTGACACGGCCCCGACCACTGCCTTTACTGAGCGACACCGCCAGGTGACCGTCCATTCGGTCAGTCAGGAGAGCGAGCGCATGACCAACGCCGCCCACACGATGTTCGCCGCCGACGAGGCTTCGCGCGCGCTGGGCATCGAGCTGGTCGAAGCGGGCGACGGCCGGGCCGTGGCGACCATGACGATCACGCGCGCGATGGTCAACGGCCACGACATCGCTCACGGCGGGTACGTCTTCCTGCTCGCCGACACCGCCTTCGCCTGCGCCTGCAACACCCACGGACCGGTGACGGTCGCCGCGGGCGCCGAGATCTCCTTCGTCGCGGCCGGCCGGCTCGGGGACCACCTCGTCGCCACGGCCACCGAGCGCACCCGCTACGGCCGCAACGGCATCTACGACGTCACCGTGCACCGGGAGACCCCCGGCGGACCCGAGGTCGTCGCCGAATTCCGCGGCCGCAGCCGCGTCCTCTCCGCGAAACGAGGCGAAGCATGATCGGGGCGAACATCTCCGCCGACGAACTGGCCGCGCTCCAGCTCGAACGTCTGCAGTGGACACTCAGGCACGCGTACACGAACGTGCCCGCGTACACGAAGAAGTTCGACGAGGCCGGCGTCCACCCGGACGACTGCAAGGAGCTCGCCGACCTGGCGAAGTTCCCCTTCACGACGAAGCAGGACCTGCGGGAGAACTACCCGTTCGGCATGTTCGCCGTGCCGCAGGACCAGGTGCGGCGCATCCACGCCTCGAGCGGCACCACCGGCAAGGCCACCGTCGTCGGGTACACCGAGCAGGACATCGACACCTGGGCGACGGTGATGGCCCGGTCGATCCACGCCGCCGGCGGCCGCCCCGGGCACAAGGTGCACGTCGCGTACGGCTACGGCCTGTTCACCGGCGGGCTGGGCGCGCACTACGGCGCGGAGAAGCTGGGCTGCACCGTGATCCCGGCGTCGGGTGGCATGACGGCGCGCCAGGTGCAGCTGATCACCGACTTCCGGCCCGAGGTCATCATGGTGACGCCGTCGTACATGCTGACGCTGCTCGACGAGTTCGAGCGCCAGGGCGTCGACCCGCGGGCGAGTTCCCTGAAGGTCGGCATCTTCGGCGCCGAGCCGTGGACCGAGCAGATGCGCGCCGAGATCGAGGAACGGTTCGCGATCGACGCCGTCGACATCTACGGGCTGTCCGAGGTGATGGGACCGGGCGTCGCGCAGGAGTGCGTCGAGACGAAGGACGGCCTGCACATCTGGGAGGACCACTTCTACCCCGAGGTGATCGACCCCTTCGACGAGCACGTCCTCGGCGGCGGCGAGACCGGCGAACTGGTGTTCACGTCGCTGACCAAGCAGGCGCTGCCGATCATCCGCTACCGCACCCGCGACCTCACGGCACTGTCGCCCGGCACCGCGCGCCCGGCGTTCCGGCGGATGGACAAGGTCACCGGCCGCACTGACGACCTGATCATCCTGCGCGGGGTCAACGTCTTCCCGACGCAGATCGAGGAGATCGTGCTGCGCACCGAAGGGCTGAGCCCGCACTTCCAGCTCGTCCGGTCCACGCGCGGGCGCCTCGACCACTTGACCGTGCTGGTCGAGGCGCGCCACGACGCTTCGGCCGCTTCGCGGGAGCAGGCCGCCGCCTCGCTGATCGCGGGCGTGAAGGACGGCGTCGGCGTGACCGTGTCGGTGGACGTCGTCGACCCGGACACCCTGGAGCGGTCCATGGGCAAGATGCGGCGGATCATCGACCGGCGGGACAAGCCGTGACGACGCCCCGGCGCGGGCGGCCCGGCTACGACCTCGAATCGCTGCTGCAGGTGGCGGTGAAGCTGTTCAACGAGCGCGGGTACGACGGCACGAGCATGGAGGACCTCTCCCGCAAGCTCGGCATCACGAAGTCGGCGATCTACCACCACGTGCCCAGCAAGGAGGAACTGCTGCGGCTGGCGGTGGACCGGGCACTGGACGGGCTCTTCGCGGTCGCGGCGGAAACGACGGAACTGGACGGGCGCGCGATCGACCGGCTGGAGCACCTGGTGCGCGGCAGTGTGCTGGTGCTCGCCGACCGGCTGCCGTTCGTGACGCTGCTGCTGCGCGTGCGCGGCAACACGAAGGTGGAGCGGGCGGCGCTGACCCGCCGGCGCGAGTTCGACCTGCTGGTGACGGACCTGGTGAAGCAGGCGGAGGCGGAGGGCGACATCCGCCCGGACGTCGACCCGGCGGTGACGGCCCGGCTGATCTTCGGCATGGTCAACTCGCTGATCGAGTGGTACAAACCGCGCCGCGGCTCGTCGGCGGCCGAAGTGGCGGACACCGTGTGCAAGGTGGCGTTCGAAGGCCTGCGCACCGGGTCGTGAGTGAGAAACAGTGTTCTGACCCGGTTTCTCAGTCACGACCGGTTCAGTCCTCCGCATTCTGGGGCGGACGCCCCGCTTGCCAGAGAAGGGCTTCGCGCAGCTGCTCGATCAAGCGCTCGTCGTCCGCTTCGGACGGGTCGACGCCGAGGGGGAGCCAGCGCTCGGACACCTTCGACCCCTCGTCGTAGCCCGTGATCACGATTCCCGAGTAGGACAACGACTCTTCGTCCGCGCAGTCGCCGTCGGGAAGGGGTTCGTCCGCTTCGAAGCACTCGTCGAAGCTGACGTGGCGATGCTGCAGGCGGACGCTCACCCAGCGTCCGGCCGGCCGGATCGGCGCGTCTTCTTCGCTCATCTGCTCCCTGCCCGGTCGCGGGTCCCTGCCGTCTCGTCGCATCCGGACGCCGGGAAGTTACCGGTGGGTTGTTCCGGTTGCGTAACGACGACGGACGGCGCGAAACACCCGTTGCCCGCCACCGGAGCCACTCTCTTGACGAGAAGTCAACTACTTGTTGACAGCGTGCCGATCCCCCGCGAGGCTGAGCGGATGACCAGTGGGACCCGGCCGCGGCGACGCCGCCTCGAACCGGCCGAACGGCGGGCGGAGATCCTCGCCGCCGCGCGGCGGCTGTTCGGCGCGGGCAGCTACGCGTCGGTGTCCACATCGGACATCGCCGAGGCGGCCGGGGTGGCGCGCCCGCTCATCAACCACTACTTCGGCGGCAAGCGCGAGCTGTACCTGGAAGTGGTGCGGCAGCTGATGATCGTGCCGGCGCCGGTCACCGAAGCGCTGCCGGACACCACGATGGAAGACCGGCTGTCGATCGGGGTCGAGCGGTGGATCGACGTCGTCGACCGCAACCGCGACGCCTGGCTGACCGTGATCGGCCCCGAATCCGCGGGCCGCGACCCCGAGATCGAGCGGATCATGCTGGAAGCCGACGAGATCGCCGCCGACCGGGTGCTGGAAGCCGCGTTGATGACCGACGTCACCGACGGCCGCGAAGAGCTGCGCGCGATGATCCGGTCGTTCGGCGGGATGCTGCGGGCCGCGTCGCGCGAATGGCTGATCCGCGGCACGCTCGACCGCGCGGCGCTGCGCACCTTCCTCACCGATTCGATCCTCAACCTGCTGAAGCTCACCTACCCGGCGGTGCTTGCCGAGCGGCCCGGAAACGCCGGGCGAACGCCGCCGGCGTCATCCCGGTCCAGCGCTTGAACGCGTAGATGAAGCTGGACGCCTCGGCGTACCCGAGCCGGTACGCGACGTCCTCGACCGACAGGACGCCGGTGTCGAGCAGCTCCTCCGCCAGCGCCTGGCGGACCTCGTCGACGAGCGCGCGGTAGCTGGTGCCGGATTCGCTGAGCCGCCGCCGCAGCGTGCGCGTGCTGAGCGTCAGCTGGCGGGCGATCTCGTCCATCCCGGCGTCGACCCCGCCGAGCCGGACCAGCCGTTCCCGGACCTGCTGCGAGATGCCCGACCGCCGGCGTTTGCGCGCGACGAGCGCTTCGCACTGCGCGGCGCACAGCGCGACGGTCTGCTCGTTGGCCTGCGGCAGCGGCAACGTCAGCAGCGCGGGGTCGAGCGTCGCGCGGCAGGCGTCGGCGCCGAACCGCGGCACCACCCCGAACGCGGCCCGATAAGGCTCCACTGTGGACGGACCGTGCCGGAACGCCAGGTCGTCCGGCACGATCTCCGGCAGCAGGTCGCGCATGACCGAGAAGATCGCGGCCAGGTCGCGCAGCACGAGGAAGCGGGCGACGTCGGCGGGCACGCGGCGGTCGTCGAGCTCCAGCGTCAGCCGGCCGTCCGCCAGCTCGACGTGCGGGATGCAGAAGGCGAAGCTGAGGTCGAAGTAGCGCAGGGCGAACAACATCGCGTCCCGCAGGGTCGGGCTGCTGATGCAGGCGAACCCGAAGATGCCGAAGGTGGTGACGCGGTAGCGCCGCCCCAGCTCCAGGGCCGTGGCGTCCGAGCCGTCCAGCTCGACCAAAGCGCGGACGACCGCCAGCTCCTGGCGCGCGTCGACCTGCACCGACGGGTCGGCCAGCAGCTCCGGCGACAGCGTCGTCGCGGCCAGCAGTTTCTCGGCGGGCAGGCCGCGGTCGGCGGCGAACCGGGTCATCAGCTCGATGCTCGCGGTGCCGCGCGGGAAGTCCCAGTCCCCGACGGCGGGCGCGGCGAGCTCGGCCATGGCCGGAAGTATGGATGACGGCCGTTCGGGCGTCGAATCGAGGACCGGAACTGTCCGGGGTGATCGTTAAAGTGACGGCGTGGAGACCTTGAGCAGGCGGGCCGTGAACCGCGCGACGCTGGAGCGCCAGCTGCTGCTGCGTCCCGCCGACATGTCCGCCCACGACGCCGTGGCGCACCTGGCCGGGCTGCAGGCGCAGGCGCCGTTCCCGCCGTACTACGCGCTGTGGTCGCGGCTGCGCGGGTTCCAGCCGCAGGAGCTGGCCTCGCTGCTGGAGGAGCGGCGCGTGGTGCGGATCGCGCTGATGCGCGGCACGGTCCACCTGGTCACGGCGGCGGACGCGCTGGCGTGGCGGCCCGTGGTCCAGGTGCTCTACGACCGCGACCTGAAGACGAACACCCAGCACGCCCGTGAGCTGGCCGGCCTCGACCACGCCGAAGTGGCCTCGGCGGCGCGGGAGCTGCTGGCCGCTTCGGCGTTGTCCAGCACGGCGCTGGGAGCCGAGCTGGCGCGGCGGTGGCCGGACCGCGCTCCGGCGTCCCTCACGCACCTGGCGCGGGGCCGGCTGCCGCTGGTCCAGACGCCGCCGCGCGCGATCTGGGGCAAGGCGGGGCAGACGACGTACGCGTGTCTCGACGAGTGGGTGGGCGCGCCGCTTCCCCCGCCTTCGCCTGCTTCGCTCATTTCTCGGTACCTGCGGGCGTTCGGGCCGGCGACGGTGGCCGACGTGCAGGCGTGGGCGGGCATCACGCGCCTCGGCGAGGTGGCTTCGTCGATGGACCTCCGGCGGTATCGCGACGAGGACGGCCGGGAGCTGCTGGACCTGCCGGAGCTGTCCGTGCCGGACGAGGACGTCCCGGCGCCGCCCCGGCTGCTCGGGCCGTTCGACCAGCTGATCCTTTCGTACGCGGACCGGACGCGGGTGATCTCGGACGACTACCGCAAGCGCGTCATCACCCAGAACGGCCTGGTCAAGGGCACGCTGCTGGTCGGCGGCCAGGTACGCGGCTTCTGGGAGATCACGAAGACGAAGAAGACGGCGGCCGTCGACCTGTTGCCGTTCGAAAAGCTGGCGAAGCGCGACCTCACGGCGTTGGAAAGCACCGCCGGCCGCCTGCTGACCTGGGCGGAGCCCGGCGCGGAGACCCGGGAGGTGCGCGTTCACCCGCCGGCGTGACGGGCTGGCCGGAATTCTCGATCGAGTGACCGTTCGTGGCCTGTTGTCACAGGCGTCCGCTGCGTAGCTTTTTCGCATGAGCAGTTCGGCGAAGGGGCCATCGGTGCTGATCGTGGGCACCGGGTTCGGCGGTATCGGGACGGCGATCGAGCTGAAGCGCGCCGGGTTCACCGACTTCACGATCCTGGAGAGCGCGGCCGAGCCCGGCGGCGTCTGGCGGGACAACACCTACCCCGGTGCCGCATGCGACATCCCGTCGCCGCTCTATTCGTACTCGTTCGAGCCGAACCCGCGCTGGCCGAAGCGGTTCTCCTACCAGCCGGACATCCTGGCCTACCTGCGGCGCGTCATCACGAAGTACGGGCTCGAACCGCACATCCGGTACCGGACCGAGGTCACCGGGGCCGCGTTCGACGAGGAGCGCGGCGTCTGGCGCGTCGAGACCCACGGTGGCGAGACGTACGAGGCCACCGTCTTCGTGCCCGCCGTCGGCCAGCTGTCACGGCCGGTGCTGCCCGACATCCCGGGCCGCGAGAGCTTCGCCGGCGACGCGTTCCACTCGGCGCGCTGGGACCACGACGTCGAGTTGGCCGGCAAGCGCGTCGCCGTCATCGGGACCGGCGCCAGCGCGGTCCAGTTCGTGCCCGAGCTGCGCAAGCACGCGAAGCACGTCACGGTCTTCCAGCGCACGCCGCCGTACGTCATGGCGAAGTCCGACCCGGCCTACCGGCGCTGGCAGCACTGGCTGTTCGAGCACTTGCCGCCCACGCAGCTGCTCGGCCGGCTGCGGATCTTCCTGCTCGCCGAATACGCGACGTACGCGATGACCAAGCACCCAGTGCTGGCGAAGATGTTCGAGCTGCGGACGGCGCAGCTGCGGCATCGTCACATCAAGGACCCGGAGCTGCGCGCGAAGCTCAAGCCGGCCTATCCCCTGGGCTGCAAGCGGATCCTGTTCACCAACGAGTACCTGCCCGCGCTGGCGCAGCCGGACGTCGACGTCGAGACGCGGCGGATCTCGTCGATCACGCCGCGGGGCGTGCGCGTCGAGGACGGGACCGAGCTCGAGGCGGACGTCCTGGTCTACGGCACCGGGTTCGCCGCGACGGAGTTCCTCGGCCGGATGGACGTCACGGGCCTCGGCGGCCGGTCGCTGCGGGACGCCTGGGCCGGCGGCGCGCGGGCGTACCTGGGCATGGCCGTGCCCGGGTTCCCGAACATGTTCTGCGTCTACGGCCCCAACACCAACCTCGGCGCCGGGTCCATCATCTACATGATCGAGCGGCAGGCACGCTACATCCGCCAGGCGGCCGAACAGCTTTCGCGACCCGGCGTGTCCTATGTGGACGTGCGCGCCGACGTCGAAGAGCGTTACGACACCGAGGTGCAGAAGCGGCTGGGCGACAGCGTGTGGAGCGCCTGCACGAGCTGGTACCGGCAGGCCGACGGCCGGGTGACGACGAACTGGCCGGGCCTGGTCACCGAGTACGACCGCCGGACCCGGCGGCTCGACGTCGCGGACTTCCGGGTGGTGGCGTGATGGACTACGACGTCCTGGTGATCGGTTCGGGCTTCGGCGGGAGCGTCACGGCGCTGCGGCTGACCGAGAAGGGTTACCGCGTCGGCGTGCTCGAGACCGGCCGCCGGTTCGCCGACGACGAGTTCGCGAAGACGTCGTGGCGGCTGCGGAAGTACCTGTGGGCGCCCGCGCTGGGCTGCTTCGGCATCCAGCGGCTGACGCTGCTGAAGAACACGTTCGTGATGAGCGGCTCCGGCGTCGGCGGCGGTTCACTGGTGTACGCGAACACGCTGTACGAGCCGCCGGACAAGTTCTATGCCGACCCGCAGTGGGCGCACATCACGGACTGGAAGGACGAGCTGGCGCCGTACTACGACCAGGCGAAGCGGATGCTGGGCGTGGTCGAGAACCCGGCGACGACGGCCGCGGACCGCGTGCTCCAGGACGTCGCCGAGGACATGGGCATCGGGCACACGTACCGCCGCACGCCGGTCGGCGTCTACTTCGGACAGTCTGGGGTGGACCCGTTCTTCGGCGGCGCCGGTCCCCTGCGGTCCTCCTGCACGCTGTGCGGCGAATGCATGACCGGGTGCCGGGTGGGCGCGAAGAACACGACCGTGAAGAACTACCTGTACCTGGCGGAGAAGGCAGGTGCTTCGGTACACCCGCTGACGACGGCGATCTCGGTACGGCCGATTCCCGGCGGGTACGCGGTGGACACGCGGCGCACAGGCCGCCGTTCCCGCCGGACGTTCACGGCGACGCAGGTGGTGTTCTCGGCGGCGGCTCTGGGAACGCAACGGCTGCTGCACCGGATGCGGGACAACGGGACGCTGCCCGCGCTGTCACCCCGGCTGGGACTGCTGGCCCGCACGAACTCGGAGGCAGTGCTGGCGGCGCGGTCGTTGCGGCCGGACACGGATTACACGCGCGGGGTAGCGATCACGTCGTCGATTCACCCGGACGAGGTGACGCACGTGGAGCCGGTGCGGTACGGGCGCGGCAGCAACGTGATGGGCCTGATGGCGACGGTGCTGGTGGACGGGCAGCCGGGCCGCCGGCGCTGGGTGCTGGGGCTGCGGGAACTGTGGCGGTCCCGGCGTGACCTGCTGCGCATCCACAGTCCGCGGCACTGGTCGGAGCGGATGATCGGGCTGCTGGTGATGCAGACTTTGGACAACTCCGTGACGACGTACACGAAGCGGGGCTTGTTCGGCCGCCGGATGACGACCCGCCAGGGCGCGGGATCGCCGTCGCCGTCGTGGATCCCGGCGGGGCACGAGGTGACGCGCCGGGTGGCCGCGAAGATCGGCGGGCTGCCGCAGGGGGCGTGGACGGACCTGGCGAACATCCCGATCACGGGCCACTTCATCGGCGGCTGCACGATCGGGGACTCGGCTTCGTCGGGGGTGATCGATCCCTATCAGCGGGTGTACGGGTATCCGGGACTGCACGTGGTGGACGGGTCGGCGATCTCGGCGAACCTCGGGGTGAACCCGTCGTTGACGATCACGGCCCAGGCCGAGCGGGCGATGGCGTTCTGGCCGAATCTCGGTGAGGCGGATCCGCGGCCGGTGTTGGGGTCTCCGTACCAGCGGGTGGCGGCGGTGATGCCGAAGAACCCGGTGGTCCCGTCGGAGGCCTCGGGCGCCCTGCGGTTGCCGATCACGCCGGTGTAGCAGTTCGCGGTCTCCCGACGACTCAGGGCAGGTGAACCGGCCGGAAGGCCGTGGCCTGTCCCCGAGAAGACCGGAGGGCCGGAAAGTGACCGTCGCCCGTGACCGCAGAACCGAGAACCCACCGCCCCGCCGCTCCGAGGAGAAGTGGAAGACCGCCGGCCAGATCCTCGCAGTCGTGTCCGGCCTGCTGACGGTGGCCGCCAGCCTGCTGACCCTGCTCACGGTGAACGCCAACCACGAAAAGAGCCTCGCCCAGTCGACCGCCGCCGACCGAGGCAGCCAGCTGACTTCGGCACAGCAGGAGATCAGCAGCCTGCGGCAGCAGACGTCCCGGCCGAGCACCACCGCCGCATCCGTCACCGCCTCGGCACCGGCCGGTCAGCCGGAGCGGCACCACGGAAACGTCAGCATCGCGCGCGATTTCACGGTGGACCTCGACAGCCCCGCGTCGGATCCGCAGTGGGGCACCACCGGCTCCTTCACCGGGAAGAACGACCTGAGCTTCAACGGTCGCGACTTCGGCTACGTCGGCTGGAGCACGACCGTGAAGCTCCCCGCCTCGACCATCGGCAGCTACGACTCGTGCCGAGACGAGACCGGATACGAAAACGGCCGCTACCCACTCGACGACCTGACGGCCGGACAGGGCTACTGCGTCAAGACCTCCGACGGGCGATTCGCGGCAGTCGTCCTGACCTCGGCGAGCGCGACGAAGGTCAGCTTCGACGTCACGACTTACGAGAAGTGAAGAGCGACCGGCCACAATGTCCCCATGTGGAACGAGCCCGGGCTGACCGTGCTGGACAAGGACGACAAGATCGCGGTGACCGGCGCCGTCCCGCCGCAAGGGGTGGTCGCCGTGGCCCGGATCGATGGTGCCGCCGCACGCGGTGAGGACGACTTGTTCGGCCAGTTCTCGGACGCGCTGCGGTTCCCGGCGTACTTCGGCTGGAACTGGGACGCCCTCTCCGACTGCCTGCGCGACCTGAACTGGCTGCCGGCGGACCGGTACCTGGTCGTCATCGAGGAGCCGGCGAAGCTGCTTACCGGTGACGCGGAAGGCCGGCGAATCCTCTTCGAAATCCTCGGGCGGGCCTCACGGGAGTGGGCGAACCCGCTGGGCAAGCCGCGCAACGCCGGGATGCCGTTCCAGACGCTCCTGCTCGCGGCGGAAGCCGACGTCGAAGAGCTGCGGCGCGAGCTGAGCGCGTGAAGAGGCCCTCCCGGCCGCGCTTCCGGGAGGGCCTTCCTCAGCGCACGGTCACGGCAGGCCCGCGAGCCCCGCCGAGACCGTGTTGGCGAACGCGTACCCGTTCGACGCGTCCCAGTTGATCGACCACGTCATCGCGCCGCGGATGGCCGGGTACGTCGTCGACGGCTTGAACGAACCGCACGAGGTTCCGCGCGCCAGGCAGTTCAGCGCCGACACCGTGTTGGCCGGTGCCTGGTAGCCGCCGCCCGCTGCCTGCGAGGACGCCGGGAGGCCCAGGCCCACCTGGTCCGCGCGCAGGCCGCCTTGGAGCTGGATGCAGGCCAGCGCCGTCAGGAAGTCGACCGTGCCCTGGGCGTACACGCTGCCGTTGCAGCCGAGCATCGTGCCGGAGTTGTAGTACTGCATGTTGACGACCGTCAGGATGTCCTTGATGCCCAGCGCCAGCTGGAAGTAACCACCGGAAGTGGACTGCATGTCGATCGTCTGCGGTGCCATCGTGATGACCTTGCCGCCGCCGTTGTAGATGCTGCGCAGCGCCTGGCCCATGTACGTCGCGTTGATGCCGTTCTCGAGGTCGATGTCGACGCCGTCGAAGCCGTAGTTCGAGATCAGCGACTTGATGCTGTTGGCGAAGTTGTTCGCCGACGACGAGTCGCTCACGCTGATCGTGCCGTTCTGGCCGCCGACCGAGATGATGACCTTCTGGCCGCGCGCCTGGACCGTCTTCACGTCCGCCTTGAACTGCGCGTCCGTGTAGCCGCCGAGCTGCGACGACAGGCCCGAGTCGAGCGTGAAGCTCACCGCGCCCGGCGTGCCCGTCGCGTCCGCGAACGACACCGCGATGATGGTGTACTTCGTCGGGACGTCGGCCAGCTTCAGCGCCTTGGCGCCGTTGTAGAAGTTCTGCCAGTAGCCGGTCAGGACGTGCTTCGGCAGGTCACCCTGGGTCGGCGGCGTGGTGGTCGTCGTCGGTGGGGTGGTCGTGGTGGGCGGAGTCGTCGGAGTCGTCGGCGTGGTCGGCGTCGTCGTCGGCGGGGTGCCCGGGCCGTCGAGGCTGACGTCGTCCGCGTAGTACGTCGGCTGGCCGTACCAGCCGTGCAGGTACACCGTCAGCGACGTGCTCGAGCCGGTCGTGAAGCTCAGCGACAGCTGCGAATAGCCGCTGGTGCCCGGCGTCCACGTGCTGGTCGTCGCCGAACCGGAAACGCCCAGGTAGACGTAGCTGCCCTGGACCCACGCCGAGAGCTTGTACGCCGTGTTCGCCGAGACGGTGAGCGTCTGCGAGCACTGCGCGTTGTCCGACGACGTCGGCGTCGCGCTCAGGGCGCGGCTGCCGCTGTGGACCGGGGTGCTCACCGCGGTCGGCACCGCCGTGCACGTCCAGCCCGAGGCGCCGGACTCGAAGCCGGGATTGGCGAGGATGTTGGCCGCCGAGGCGCTCCCGGCGAGGACGAAGGTCACGCCGAGACACAGTGCGACCGCGGAAAGTAATGACAAGAGAGCGAGACGGGCTTTGGGGACCACGGGGCGACCTCCACTGGTCGTGAGGCAGGTCACCACAAAATGGACTAGACCAATCTGATTGTCAAGGAGCCCCATCCGAAAGTCGGGGTGGTCGGAACGGCAGAATGGGACGATCGGATCCACCAGAGGGCGAAGCAGGAGCGTGTTGCAGTGAGCGTGTCGGTCGAGCAGAAGATCGCCGAAGAACTGGGCGTGCGCGAAGGACAGGTCAAGGCCGCCGTCGACCTGCTCGACGGCGGCTCGACCGTGCCCTTCATCGCGCGGTACCGCAAGGAAGTCACCGGCATGCTCGACGACGCGCAGCTGCGCACGCTCGAAGAGCGCCTGCGCTACCTGCGGGAACTCGACGAGCGCCGGCTCGCCGTGCTCGAGTCCATCCGCAGCCAGGGCAAGCTGGACGAGGCCCTCGAGGCGTCGATCCTCGCCGCGGACACGAAGTCGCGGCTGGAGGACATCTACCTCCCGTTCAAGCCGAAGCGCCGCACGAAGGCCATGATCGCGCGCGAAGCGGGGCTCGAGCCGCTGGCCGACGGCCTGCTGAACGACCCGACGACGGACCCGCAGGCCGCGGCCGCCGTGTTCGTCGACGCGGACAAGGGCGTCGCGGACGCGCAGGCGGCCCTCGACGGCGCCCGCTCGATCCTCGTCGAGCGCTTCGCCGAAGACGCCGACCTCATCGGTGACCTGCGCGAGAAGATGTGGAGCCAGGGCCACCTGGTCGCCAAGGTCCGCGCGGGCAAGGAGGAGGAAGGGGCGAAGTTCTCCGACTACTTCGACTTCTCCGAGCCCTACACCAAGCTCCCCTCGCACCGGATCCTCGCGATGCTGCGCGGCGAGAAGGAGGAGGTCCTCGACCTCACCATGTCGCCGGACGAGCCCACCGACGAGCCGCAGGTCGGCCCGACCGACTACGAGACGCGCATCGCCGCGAAGTTCGGCATCACGCAGCAGGGCCGGCCGGGTGACAAGTGGCTCGGCGACACCGTCCGCTGGGCGTGGCGCACCAAGATCCTCCTGCACCTGGGCATCGACCTGCGGATGCGGCTGCGGCAGGCGGCCGAGGACGACGCCGTGCGCGTCTTCGCGGCCAACCTGCGCGACCTGCTGCTCGCCGCGCCGGCCGGCACCCGCGCCACGATGGGCCTGGACCCGGGCTTCCGCACCGGCGTCAAGGTGGCCGTCGTGGACGCGACCGGCAAGGTCGTCGACACCCACGTCATCTACCCGCACCAGCCGGCGAACAAGTGGGACCAGTCGATCGCCGAGCTCGCGGCGCTGGCGGCGCGGCACAAGGTCGACCTGATCTCGATCGGCAACGGCACGGCGTCACGCGAGACGGACAAGCTCGCGATCGAACTGATCAAGAAGCACCCCGAGCTGAAGCTGACGAAGGCGATCGTGTCCGAGGCGGGCGCGTCGGTGTACTCGGCGTCGGCGTTCGCTTCGGCCGAACTGCCGAACATGGACGTCTCCCTGCGCGGCGCGGTCTCGATCGCGCGGCGGCTGCAGGACCCGCTGGCCGAGCTGGTGAAGATCGACCCGAAGTCGATCGGCGTCGGGCAGTACCAGCACGACCTGTCCGAGGTCTCGCTGTCGCGTTCGCTCGACGCGGTGGTCGAAGACTGCGTGAACGCGGTCGGCGTCGACGTCAACACGGCGTCGGCTCCCCTGCTGACCCGGGTCTCGGGCATCACGACGGGGCTGGCCGAGAACATCGTCTCCCACCGCGACACGAACGGGCCGTTCCGCTCCCGGATGGCGCTGAAGGAGGTCGCGCGGCTCGGCCCGAAGGCGTTCGAGCAGTGCGCGGGCTTCCTGCGCATCCCGGACGGCGACGACCCGCTCGACTCGTCGTCGGTGCACCCGGAGGCGTACCCGGTGGTGCGCCGGATCCTGTCGAAGACGGGCACGGACCTGCGGTCGCTGATCGGCAACACGCGGACGCTGTCGTCTTTGAAGGCATCGGAGTTCGTGGACGAGACGTTCGGGCTCCCGACGGTGACGGACATCCTGGCCGAGCTGGACAAGCCGGGCCGCGACCCCCGCCCGGCGTTCAAGACGGCGACGTTCGCCGAGGGCGTGGACAAGATCGGCGACCTCAAGCCGGGGATGCGCCTGGAGGGCGTGGTCACGAACGTGGCGGCGTTCGGGGCGTTCATCGACGTCGGGGTGCACCAGGACGGTCTGGCGCACGTTTCGGCGCTGTCGAAGAACTTCGTGAAGGACCCGCGCGAGGTCGTGAAGCCCGGCGACATCGTGAAGGTGAAGGTGCTCGACGTCGACGTGCCGCGGAAGCGGATTTCGTTGACGCTGCGCCTGGACGACGAGCCGGGCGCGCCCGCCGGCAACCGCGGCGGTGGCGGTGGCGGTCGTGACCGCGGCCAGGGCGGCGGCGGTGGCGGCGGTCAGCGTCGCGGCGGTTCGGGCGGCGGCGGTCAGCGCGGCGGTTCCGGCGGCGGCGGTGGCCGGGGCGGCAACTCCGGCTCTGGCTCTGGCTCTGGCGGCAGCGGCTCCATGGCGGACGCGCTGCGGCGGGCGGGATTCGGCAAGTAGGACCTGGTTACCCACAGGCCGGCGGAGTTGTGGACAACTTCGCCGGCCTGTGGCTTTTCCCCGGGTTTCGTCAGCGGGCGGCGATAGACTGGAGCCGGGACGTCCCCCTGGGAGTGGCGGGGGTGGGGCAGGTCCCGGTTCAGCCGCCTGGCTTCTGCCGTTGCCGTGCAACGGATCCAGCCCACTTGACCGCGCCCGCGATCCGGACGTCGCGAATGACTCGTTCAGGACGCCAGGAGCGCCCGATGACTCCATTCGCGACACCCAACCCGGCGAAGCCGGGGTCGGTGTCGCCTCCGCCTCGGCAGAGGGCCGTCTCGATCGCCGCAGCGGGATTCGAATGTCTTGAATGAGTCATTCAGGTCTTGGGAGGTCTTGAATGACTCATTCAAGACGTTTGCCCAGGGCGCCACACCCATCGACCGGCGCCGGGAAGCCAGGCCGGGCGACTTTGCCGGACCCCTGCCTGGGAGTGGCGGGGGTGAGGCCGGTTGGCTGCCAGCTTCAAGCCGGTTTCGACGAGGAGCCAGCCGAGGCGTTGCCGTCGCGTTCCCGGGCGGCGGGGGCGGTTCACCCGGGCCGCTACCCCTCTCAGTTCGGTTTCTCGTTCGCGGACCAGGTCTTCCGCCATCAGGAAGTGCACCACGTTCGTCCCCCTCATTCGGACTTCGATGTGCCGGGTTCCTCGGGTTGCGCCTGCCACGGGAACGCCGACCAGTGCGCGATCACGTTGTGGTCGCCCGGCCGCGCGTCGCGGCGGTAGCGGTCGATCACCGCGTCGATCTCGTCGCTCATCGCCAGCGTTTCCTCGGGCGTGAGAGACAGCCTCGCGTCGCCGAAGACGGCCTTGTCGTACCACTGCTCCGTCCACCGCGGGAGCTCGCTCACGAACCGCGACTCCGCCTGGTAGCGCTGCTCGATCACGGACCGCAGGAACATGTCCAGGGGGCCGGCGAGGTCCGGGTCGCCGATGAAGTCGGCGGCCCGCATCCGCGTTGTCTCCTGCGCGGAGCGCCACCAGCGTTCGCGCTTGTTCCCGCGTTCGCTGTCTTCCTCGACCAAGCCGGCTTCGGCCAGCTGGCGCAGGTGCCAGCTCGTGGTTCCGGAACTTTCGCCGACCCGCTTCCCCAGCCCCGTCGCGGTGGCGGGGCCGTCCGCCTGCAGCAGGTCGAGCATGCGCATCCGCAGGGGGTGGGCCAGCGCCCGGAGCATCCGCGCGTCGATCGGGCTTGACGACTCGGTCCGGCGATCCCTGGGCATGCCGCCACCCTAGACCGCAGAGAGCCCTTTGCAAAGAGCCCTCTGCGGTTACCGCACGAGGAGGTGTCACCCGCACTGCAGCGTGCACCGCACGCGGTCGAAGCGCCCCGCCTCGAGGTCTTCGGCCCGGATCATCCAGTACAGCATTCCGGCGTCGCCCCAGATCATGTCGGCTTCGTCGTCGCTGTCGATCTGGGCGAGCAGCACCCAGCGGGCGGCCTCTTCGACCCGCAGCGGGTCCCGGTAGTCCCCCACCACCTCCGCGGCGATCTCGTTCTCCACCGCGCCCTGGATGGGCGCGGCGAACCCGCCGACCTGGTGGTGTGGACCCTTCTCGTGCAGCTTCCAGACGAGATCGTCGAACACGCCGGCACCGAGGAAGTCCGGCGGGCGATCCGCCGCCACGGCCGCCTCGGCGAGGGAGTCTCCGCTCGAGATCTCGGTCTGGTCGAGCAGGATGTGCTCACGTCCCGGGGCCGTGGCCACGACCTCGCCGTACAGGTCCCGGGCCGGATAGGGGTCGAGACCTTCGGGCGCCTTCCGCTCCACGACCGGCACCCCCGCCGGTACGAAGACGACCTGGGCGCCCTCGACATCTTCGAGCAACGGCCAGTCGTCGTCGGCTTCCCGGCGGAACCCATCGAAGTAGAAGAACAACAACGTGCCTGCCTCAGGCAGCGGGACGCTCAGGGATTCACGAGGCAGCGCCGCACAGTCCACCGCGGCCAGGAAGTCGAGCGGTCCCCGCCCGGGCCACTCGGGCCACTCCAACCCAGCGGGCATGACCGGAGCACCGCCGAGCCATCCCACGCGCGGCCCCGCCCCGGCGGAAACCAGCCGGATGCCCGGCCGGACCAGCTCGATCCACTTCGCCGCCACTTCGGCGGGCAGCCGTTCGTGGGCGAGGGTGCTTAGTCGATCTCTCCATGGCGTCACGGGCACATCGTGGCAGGGGGCACCGACAAAAACGGCTCAGCGCAGCGCGGCCAAACCGACCGCGAACAGCACGGCCGGCACCACCGCGGCCGCCGAGCTGATCAGCCCGGTGCCGCCGCGCCAGCCCACCGGGGACGTGTCGAGCACCATCCGGCGCACCAACGCCGCCTCGACCACCGCGGCCAGCAAAAACCCGAATCCCACACTGAAGATCGCCGACGCGCCGACGAAGAACAGGCCTGATGTCGACGCCGCGCCCAGTGGGGCCGCGATCTCCCAGCGGACCAGCCCCGCCGCCACCGCGAGCAGCGCCAGCAGCAGCACGAACGCCACCAGGAAGCCGATCCGCGCGGTCGTCTGGTGCTGGGCGTGCGCGAACCACCAGAACCCCGCGTCGAGGACCAGGACCACCGCGGCGAGCGCCAGGAACCCGGCGCGGAACTCACCCTGGCGAGGGCTCATGACGGCGGTGGCGTGGACCGTTCGCCGGCGAACCGCACCTCGACGCTGCCCAGCGCGCCGAAGTCCGCCATGACGTGGCCGCCCGCGTGGATCGGGCACGGTGGGGTCGCCGTCCCGGTCGTGACGACGTCGCCCGGGCGCAGCGAACGGCCGTGACGCGCGAGCTCCATCGCCAGCCAGTGCAGCGCCAGCCGCGGATCGCCGAGTACCAGGCTGCCGCTGCCGCGGGAAAACTCTTCGCCGTCGGCGTGCAGGACGACCGCCTGCCGCGGCAGCTCGAGGTCGCGCCAGCCCGGCACCGCGCGCCCCTCGACGAAGCGGCCCGCGCACGCCACGTCGGCCAGCAGCTGCGGCCCGCCCGCGTGCTGGTGGTCGGTGTAGCGGCTGTCCGGCATCTCCAGCGCGAGGAACATCGTGTCGACGGCGTCGAGCACTGCGGTCAGCGACGGCGACAGGCCCGGGTCGGCCTTGAGCCGGAAGGCGAACTCGGGCTCGGCGACACCCATGGTCATCGTGTCGGCCGGCACCGGCTCGCCCTCGGCGTGGCGGAACCGCTCGAACATCACGCCCGGCAGCGGGCCCGGGACGTCGAGGTACTGCCGGGCGTACGCGGTGGTCGCGGCGATCTTCCAGCCGGACACCGGGCCGGCCAGCTCGGCGAGCGCCGCCTGCGCGGCCATGCCCTCGGCGGCATCGCGCGGGCGGGCGTCGTCCGGCAGCCCCTCGAGGCGTTTCCCGGTCCGCCACGCGTCCCAGATCAGCTCCGCCGCCCGCTCTCGGTTCACGCTCCTGATCTTGCCAACCGGAAGACCGGGTGTCGATCGGCTTCCGCGGCGAAGGCTTCGGCCGCGTCGCTGAGCTTCGCGTCGAAGAACGGCGCCGTCACGGGGATCTTGCGGACGTACGCGCGCAGGACCGGGCCGGCCGTCGCGGCGTCGGCCTCCTCGACCGCCCACGTCTCGCGCGTGCGGCCGCGCCTCAGCCGGGCGGTGGCGTCGGCGCGCAGGTTGTGCACCCAGCCGACCTGCCCGTACGGCGAGACGAGCCAGCGGTCGCCGCCGACTTCGAGGACGTTGACCGGCGTGGTCCGGTTGCCGCCGCTCCGGCGCCCCCGGGTGGTCAGCAGGTACCCGGTGCTCCCGGTGATCGGGATCCCGCGCTCCAGCAACGCCTTCACGACCACGTTCGCGGCTTTCCGCGTCACGCCGAGCCGATATTTCCTGGCCATCACGGGTGCATAGCGTAGACCCCGGAGAGCTCCCGGACCCGCGTCCAGACGTTCTCGAAGCGCTCGGCGTCCACCACCGGCTTGCGCAGCGCGGCCAGCGCGATGGCCTGCTGGGCCTCCGTCGAGCTCGCCTTGCCGTTGAGATCGACCGCCGCGGCGCTGAAGTCCTGCACCAGCACGGCGAAGATCTGGTCGACGACTTCGGTGTCCAGGCCGGTGATCCGCGCCTGCTCCAAGATCAGCTGGCCGTACACGATGAGCGTGAACAGCTCGGTCAGCGCGAGCCCGAAGTCGAGGTCGGCCTGCTGCGCCTCGTCGGGCGCGGCCTCGGTCAGCAGCTTGACCAGGTAGCCCGCCTGCTCGGTGAACAGCGCGACGTTCGGGATGTCCGCGGCTTCGGCGTACGCGGTCTTCCAGTCGTGGAACCGGACCTTCGACAGCCCGCGCGCCGGGCCCTGGCGGAAGAGGAACTCGTCGTCCGCGGCGTCGGTGCGGGTGCCGACCGGCGCGTACTCCTGCGGCGCGAAGAGGTACGCGGGCATGAACTTGGCGATCAGCGCGAGGTTCACCGCCACCGTGCCCTCGAGCTTGGGCAGGCCGTCGATGTCGTTCTTGGACATCGCCAGGTAGGTGTCGGCCTCGAAGCCCTTGGCCGCGACGACGTCGGCGACCAAGCCGATCACCTTCTGCGCCTCGGTGGTCACCTTCATCTTGGTGATCGGGTTGAACAGCAGGTAGCGGCGGTCTTCGGGGTTGGCGCTGCGGAAGTAGTCGACGGCGCGGTCGGAGAACAGCTTCATCGCGGTCAGCCGCGCGTAGGCCTCGACGAACTCGCGGCGCACGTGCGGGAAGTCGGTGACGGGTTTGCCGTAGAGGACGCGGTTGTGCGCGTGCGTGATGGCCTCGTACAGCGAGTGCGTCGCCATGCCGATGCCGCCGAAGCACAGGTTGAACTTGCCGATGTTGACCGTGTTCAGCGCGGCGCTGAACGCCTCGGCGCCGACGTGCAGGATGTCGTCGGCGTGCACCGGGTAGTCCTCGAGCCGGAACTCGGCGACGTACATCTGCGACGGCACGACGTTCTTGACGACGTGGTAGTTCGGGTGCTCGGAGTCGGCGTAGAAGAAGACGTACTGGTCGGGGCCCTCGACGCCGTCGATGCGGCCGAAGACCGACACCGTGCGCGCGCAGTTGCCGTTGCCGATGTAGTACTTCGAGCCGGTCGCGCGGTAGCCGTCACCGTCGCGCGTGAGCACCAGGTCGGACGAGTAGATGTCGGCACCGTGGTCCTTTTCGGACAGTCCGAACGCGCCGACACCGCCGGCGTCGAGGGCGGCGGCCGCACGCTCACGCGCCGCGGAGTTGCCGCTCTGCCACACCGGGCCGAGCCCGAGGATCGTGACCTGCCACGGATACCAGTAGTTCAGGCCGTAGAACCCGAGGATTTCCGACAGCGCGGCGACGCGGGCGGTGTCCCAGCGCTTGTCCGGGTTGCCGCCGGCGTTCGCGGCCGGCGTCAGGAAGGTCGAGAACAGGCCTTCCTTGCCCGCGAACTCGAGGAAGTCCGCGTAGAAGGTGCGGGCGTGGTAGTCCTCGGTGAGCTTCGCCTTGCCCCGCTGCTCGAACCAGTCGATGGTCGCCCGCAGCAACCGGCGCGTTTCCGCGTCGAAGTGGGCCGGGTCGTACTCGTGCGGATTCAGCAGCATGGGGTGAGCCTCCTCGATTACCGACGGGTAACTTAGCAAGCCCCCTAGAGTGCGGGCAATCTCACTGGGGGTACGTCACCCCGACCGGCTACACTGATCTTGCGGGCCGCTCAGTTCTGCCTCGGCCCGCTGCTGTTGTCGACTACCACGCGCCGCGGCCGTTGACCGGTCTGCGCCGGGCAGGACAACCCTTCTCAGGTAACGGAGACCAGGGCGCGCGTGCGCCCGCATGCACTTATGACGACTTTCGCTGAACTCGGCCTGCCCACCACCATCGTGGACGCGCTGGCCGCCCAGGGCGTGACCGAGCCCTTCCCCATCCAGGCGGCGACCCTGCCGCACACCCTCGCCGGGCGTGACGTGCTCGGCCGCGGCCGGACCGGCTCCGGCAAGACCTACGGCTTCGTGCTGCCCCTGCTGGCCCGTCTCTCGGCGGGCCCGACGCGGCGCAAGCCGGGCCGTCCGCGCGCGCTGATCCTGGCGCCGACCCGTGAGCTCGCGACGCAGATCGAGGCGTCGATCCTGCCGCTGGCCAAGCCACTGGGCCTCAAGGCCACGACGATCTTCGGCGGTGTCTCGGCGAACCCGCAGATCACCCGGCTGCGCGACGGCGTCGACATCGTCGTCGCCTGCCCTGGCCGGCTCGCCGACCACATGCGCTCCGGGCACGTGAAGCTCGACGCGATCGAGATCACCGTCCTCGACGAGGCCGACCACATGGCCGACCTGGGCTTCCTGCCCGAGGTGCGCCGGATCATGGACGCCACGCCGTCGCGCGGGCAGCGGATGCTGTTCTCCGCGACCCTGGACAACGGCGTCGACGTGCTGGTCAAGCGCTTCATGAACGACCCGATCACGCACAGCGTCGACTCGGCGCAGTCGCCGGTCTCGACGATGGAGCACCACGTGCTGCACCTCGAGGAGACCCACCGGCTGCCGGTGCTGGTCGACCTGACCGCGGCCCCCGGCCGCACGCTGGTCTTCACGCGGACGAAGAGCCGCGCGAAGGCGCTGACGCGCAAGCTCGTGGCGTCCGGCGTCCCGGCGGTGGAGCTGCACGGCAACCTCGGCCAGAACGCGCGGACGCGCAACCTCGAGGCGTTCTCCTCGGGCGCGGCGAAGACGCTGGTCGCGACGGACATCGCGGCGCGGGGCATCCACGTCGACGACGTCCGCCTGGTCATCCACGCGGACCCGCCGGTGGAGCACAAGGCGTACCTGCACCGCTCGGGCCGCACGGCACGCGCGGGCGCGTCCGGCACGGTCGTGACGCTGATGACGGACGCGCAGGTCCGCGACGTGCGCGACCTGACGCGCAAGGCCGGCATCAAGCCGACGACAACCCAGCTCGGCCCGGGTCACCCGCTGCTGGCGGAGCTGGCCCCGGGTGAGCGCTCGTTCACGGCGTCGCCGAAGCGGCCGCCGGTGGACGACCGGCCGAAGAAGGTCTCGGCGACCGGCGCGGCACCGGGTTCGGGCCGCGGCCGGCGGGGCGCTCCCGCCACGCCGAAGGAGAACCGCGGCGGACAGCGCTCCCGGGCAAACGGCCAGGCGCGGCGCGACGAGTCGCAGCAGCCGCGGTCGGAGCGTCAGGGTTCGGGCCGGTCGGGAGCCGCTTCGGGCGGTTCACGGCGGTCCGGTGCTCCGGCGGCTACGGGCGGCGCTCGCCGCTCCGGTGCCCCGGCCGCTTCGGGCGGTCGCCGCGCGGGCTCCGGCTCGAGCGGTGGCGCCGCGGCGTTTTCGTCCGGCACCCGCGCGGGCGGGCGCCGGGGCCGCTGATCTGTCCTGCGAACGAACGAACGACGCGACCCCGGGCCCACGGTCCGGGGTCGCGTCGTCTCCGGACTCCGCCAAGGGGGCGGGTCCGCGGAGCCCGTGCCATGCTCTCGTGATGGAAGACACTGACCTGGTGCAGACCGGCATCGGCCTGCTGGCGTCGGTCTACCGGCTTCGCCAGAACCTCGAAGAGGGCGGCGAGCCGGGCACGAGCGGCTACCCCGAGCTGCTCGAAGGCGCGCTCGAGTACACCTCGACGACCGTCGGCGAGCTGGCCCAGCGCCAGGAGGCGATCACGCGGGGGCTGCTGATGGGGTTCGTCAAGGTCGTCGAGGCCTACGAACGGGAGAACCCCGGGCCGGACGTCCTGCAGCTGCTCCAGCAGCTCTCGCTCGAGGTCGCGGTGGAGTGAGCTAGAGCGACGCGGTCAGCCCGCGGGCTCGCAGCACCGCGCGCTCCAGGGGCCGGAACACCAGCAGTTCGATCCCGATGCCGACCAGCAGGATCAGGAAGATCGCCGCGATCACCGTCTCGATGCTGTTCAGCGACGACCCCTGGTTCAGGTACGCGCCGAGCCCCACGCCCAGCTGCGGCGACAACGCGATCAGTTCCGCGGCCATCAGCGAGCGCCACGAGAACGCCCAGCCCTGCTTCAGCCCGGCCAGGAACCCCGGCAGCGCCGCGGGCAGCAGGATGTGCCGGGCCGACGAGAACCGGTTCGCACCCATCACCTGCCCGACGCGCGGCAGGATCGGCGGGATCTGGTCGATGCCGGACACCAGGCCGTTGGCGATCGACGGCACCGAGCCGAGCAGGACGACGAAGTAGATCGCGCCGTCGTTGATGCCGAACCACAGGATCGCGGCCGGCACCCACGCCACCGACGGCAGGCTCTGCAGCCCGGTCAGCAGCGGCCCGATCGCCGCCCGGACCACGCGGACCTTCGCCACGACCAGGCCCAGCGGCGTGCCGATCACGACGCCGGCGACGAAGCCGAGCGCGGCGCGGTGGACCGACGTCCAGACGAAGCCGAACACCTGGCCGTCGACGACGCGGCTCCAGAACTCGTCCCACACCGCGAGGGGCGCGGGCAGCTGGGCCTCCGACCAGAACGCCGCCGCCCACAGGACCTGCCAGACGACGATCAGCAGGACGAGCGCGCCGACGGGCGGCAGGAAGCCCCACGCGAACCGGTTCCAGAAGCCCGGGCGGCGGTCGCCGGCCGGGGCGTCGAGCGAGTCCAGTCCGGCGCCGACCGCGTCGAGATCGGCTTCTGCGGGCCGGTCAAGCTGCGGCATGGGTGCTGATCACCTCGCGCAAGTGTCCGACGATTTCTTCGGTGAGCTCCTCCGCGTCGGCCAGCGGCACGTCCGTCCACTCGCGCACGACCTTGCCCGGCCGCGACGACAGCAGGACGACGCGCTGCCCGAGCCGGACCGCCTCGCGCACGTCGTGGGTCACGAACAGCACCGACGTGCCGGTGCTGCGGTAGACGCGCAGCAGCTCGCCCTGCAGGACGTCGCGGGTGATGGCGTCGAGCGCGGCGAACGGTTCGTCCATCAGCAGCAGCGCCTGCTCCGGGTCGCCGCCGACGCGCAGGGTCGCGGCGAGCGCGCGGGCCAGCGCGACCCGCTGCCGCATCCCGCCGGACAGCTCGTGCGGCCGCTTGCCGCCCGCGTCGGTGAGCCGGACGAGTTCCAGCAGCTCGGCGGCCTTTTCGCGGCGCTCGGCGCGGCCGAAACCCGCCAGCCGCAGCGGCAATTCCACGTTGCGGGCCGCGGTCAGCCACGGCATCAGCGCGGCCTCCTGGAACATGACCGCGGGCCGCGAGGTGTTCAGCGTGATCTTCCCCGCCGACGGCGCGTCGAGCCCCGCGACCAGGTTCAGCAGCGTGCTCTTGCCGCAGCCGGACGCGCCGAGCAGGCAGACGAACTCGCCGGGCGCGACGGTGAGGTCGACGCCGTCGAGCGCGACGACCGCGCGGCCGGCCGGGCCGAACGTCTTGCGGACGCCGTCGAGCCGGACCGCGGTCGCGCCGGTGAAGCTGCTCCGGCCGGTCGGGAGGGTCGTGGTCATCGCGGGCTGCCTCTCCGGATCACTTGGCGAGTTCGGGAGCGTTCACGGCGGGCTGGTTCTTCTCCTTGAGGACCTCGTTCAGCGGACCGAAGTCGGCGAAGCCCTTCAACGCTACCGCCGACTTGACCACGCCCGCCGTCACCGAGTCCTGCGCGAGCTGCGGGAACTCGGCCGGGATCGGGTCGGTGGTCAGCTCGATGCCGGAGAACGCGCGGTCGATGACCCCCTGGCTGAGGCTGCTGCCGGCCAGCTCCTTGAGGGCGCCGTTGACGACGGTCTTCGCGTCCGCCGGGTTGGCCTTCGCCCAGTCGATCGCGGCCAGCTGGCCCTTCAGGACGGCCTTGACGGTGTCCGGGTGCTGCTGCAGGAACTCGCTGCGCACGATCACGACGGTGGTCGGGAAGCGGCCGCCCGGCCACAGGCTCTTCTCGTCGACGAGGACCTTCGCGCCGGCGTCGAGCACCAGCCGCGAGGACCACGGCTCGGGCAGCCAGCCGCCGTCGAGCTCGCCCTTCTTGAAGGCGTCGAGCGTCTTGGAGTTGTCCAGGTTGGTGATCTTGACCTGGTCGGTCAGCTGCTTGCCGGCCAGGAACTTCTTGAGCGCGACGTCCTGGGTGTTGGCCAGCTGCGGCGTGGCGACCGTCTTGCCCTTGAGCCCCTCGACGCTGGTGATGTCCGGCTTGACGACCAGCTGCGCGCCGCCCGAGACGGCGCCCGAGACCAGCTGGATGGTGCCCTTGGACTTGGTGAAGGCGTTGATCGCCGGGCCGGAGCCGATGAAGGCGATGTCGAGCGAGTTGCCCAGCAGCGCGTTGACCTCGTCGGGGCCCGCGTTGAACGTCTGGGTGGTGAGCTTGGTCGAGCCCAGTTCCTGTTTGAAGAAGTCTTTCTTGACGCCGATCAGCGCGGGCGCGTGGGTGACGTTCGGGAAGAACCCGAGCCGCACCTCACCGGCCGCGCCGGCGTTCGCGGCCGGGGCCGTGGTGCTCTCCGCGGCGCGGGAACAGCCCGCGAGCACGCCCACGACGGTCAGGGCGGCCAGCGCCGAGGCCAGGAAGCGGGTTCTGTGGTGGGTGCGCACGTCGGCGTCGCCTTTCGGAGGTCGGTGTCGGGGCGAGGTTCGCACGGTCACCCACTAGGGCGCATAGCCATCCGCATCTCGGGAAATCCGGTGAGATTTCTTGACATCGGAAGCCGCTTGCGCCTATGGGCGACGCGGGATGGTCCCGGCATCTGAAACGACTGGGCGGTTTGGGCAACCCGCCGCGTCACCCGGACGTGGTACAGGTGACGACGGATTCGGGAGGGAACATGACGAGCCGACGGGGCCAGGGAGCCACCGGCGTCCGCGTGGCGCTGGTCGTGCTGTTCATCGGAATGGGCCAGGCGACGTTCGAGTGGTTCAGGTCGCTCGGGATGGACACGGTGACCAGCCTGGTGGTCTGGGCGATCCCGGTCTTCACGGGAGCGGCGGTGACGCTGGTGCTGTGGCTGGCGTCGGACCGCGCGTTCTCCCTGCGGAACTGGCTGCCGGTGGCGGTGAGCATCCCGGTGTACCTGGGCGGGGCGTTCGGCCTGGTCACGGGCGAGGCGACCCTGGTGGCTTCGATCGTGACGGGGGTCGGGCTGGGGATCGCGGTGGTGGCGGTGACGGGATTGCTCCGGTCACGGCGGCGCGAGGAGCCGGTGCGCCGCTAGCGCCCCAATGTGGCGTTCGGTGCGTTCAACGCACCCAATGTGGCGTTCGGTGCGTTCAACGCACCCAATGTGGCGTTCGGTGCGTTCAACGCACCCAATGTGGCGTTCGGTGCGCTGGACGCAACCAACGCCACATTGGGGTTGTTTCATCGTGGTTTGTGCTGGTCGGGCGCGTTTGGTGAAGTGTGGTAATGCTCAGGCCCGACCGGGCCGGGCACTGTCGCGCACGCTCTGCTCGTGCTGGGTCAGCACGAGCAGAGCCCGCAACAACGTCGTGGCGTGACGGGTGTCGAGACGGAGCCTGTCGAGGATCCGCCAGGACTTGAGGGCGGCGAAGCCGCCCTCCACCGCGCACCGCATCGCCGCGAACACCGCGTTCGCCTGCTTCTGAGCCTCGGTCAACGACCGGCGAGCCTCGGCCTTATAGGGCGTGAGCACGATCTGTTCACACCGACCACCACACAGGTCACACGCGCGGGTGGTACGGACGTCTTTGTGCCAGCCCTGGAAGCCCTTGTCCCCAGCCGGGGACAGACCGTGGACGTGCAGACGTTCCCGGATGCCTAGCCGGCGGCCGGCGGTGATGTCGGCGGTCCTGCCGGGCAACGCCGCCGAGACCCACAACAACCGGCCGTTCTCATCAGTCAATGCCAGCGCGAGCAGACCGTGCTGTTTGTGTTTGCCGCTGTAGTTGGCGCGGTTGGCCCGGCCGGTGCGGCGGCGGGTGCGGATCAGGGTGCCGTCCACCAGCACCACCGCCGCGCCCCGGGCGGCCAGGCGGCGCAGTACACGACCCAGCCGCGCTGAGCGGGCGGCGAGCAGACCGATGACTTCCAGCACCCAGCGTCGCACCGTGGCGGCCGAGACACCCATACCGGCTCCGAGGTGGGCCAGGCGTGGGTCGTGGCGCAGCACCGCCAGCACCACCAGCGCCTGCTCGGCCGGGCTGGCTTTGCGCCAGCGGGACCGCAGTCGTGCCCGGTGGGCGCGGACGAGTTCGGCGACCATGGCCAGGGTCTGTCGGGAGAGGGGAAGGGTGACCTGGTAGGAAAGGGAGCTGAAGCCCTCGGCGGGTTGTTGACTCACATCTCGATCGTGCCGAGGGCTTCACCTGTTTCCGGGTCACCACGCTGGTCCCGCCGTCACGTCCTCCCGCACCAACCGAACCGGCCCTGTCGCACCGCCCCGACCAGCCACAACCACGATGAAACAACCCCATTGGGGCGCTCGGTCAGCGGCGCAGGAGCAGGGACACGTCGCCGAACTCGTGCCACAAGTAGCGGCGCTCCACCGCCGCGTCGTACGCGCGCTGGACCAGGTTCCTTCCCGCCACCGCCTCCAGCAACAGCAGGTGGGATGCGTCCGGTGCGTGCAGGCCCGTGATGATTCCGTCCACCACTCGCGCCGGGCGGTCCGGGCCCAGGACCAGGTTCGTCCAGCCCTCGGCCGCGCCGTCCGGGGCTGACTCCAGGGCCCGGGCCACCGTCGTGCCCACCGCGATCACGCGGCCGCCTCGCGACCGCACCCAGGACACCAGCGCCGCCGTCGTCGGCGGGACCCGGAACCGCTCCGCCTGCGGTGGCTCGCCCGCCTCCGGCGAAGACACCCCCGTGTGCAGTACCAACGGCGCGAACAGCACGCCGTCCGTGACCAGGCGGGTCACCAGCGACGCAGAAAACGGCCGCGCCGCCGAGGGCATCTCCGCGCTGCCCGGTTCGCGGGCGAACACCGTCTGGTAGTCCGACAACGGCCACTCACGCGGCACGTACCCGTACCGGATCGGCCGACCCGCCGCCGAGAGGAAAGCCAACCCCTCGACCGACACCTCCGCCCGCCACAGCCGCGCGTTGCCCGGCGCGGCCGGAGCCACCAGCGTCAGCGACGCTCCCCCGGGCAGCTCCAGCCGCTCCCCCGGCCGGCCGTCGAGCAACGGCCCCCCGGGCGCGCGCAGCTCGACGACCCACGAGCCGTCGTCCAGCGCCGTCGAGAAGTGGACGACCACCGGGCGTCCCCCGCGCACCGCGTCGACCGCCGCCGGCAGCGTCCCCGATGTGTTCACCACCAGCAGGTCCCCGGGGCGCAGGTGCGAACCCAGGGAAGAGAACACCGTGTGGTGGACGCCCGCAGGCGACGCGACCAGCAAGCGGACCTCGTCCCGCGCCAGGCCGCGCGCCTCCGGTGGGGCCGAGGCCGACAGCTCGTCCGGCAGGTCGAACCGGATGTTCATGCGCTCACCAGCAGGTCCGCCGCCCGGTAGCGGCCGCTGGGCGGACGTTCGTCCAGCAACCGGAGGAACGCCGGGACCGCGGACGACGGCAGCGGCCGGTCGGAGATGTCCTCGCCCGGGAACGCGCGCTGGTGCATCGCCGTGCGCAGGTCACCCGGGTCGACCGCGTACACCGCGAGGTCCGGGTTCTCCGCGCCGAGCACCGCCGTGACCTGGTCGAGCGCGGCCTTCGCCGAGCCGTAGCCGCCCCAGCCTTCGTACGCTTCGACGGCGGCGTCCGAGCTGACGTTGATGATCGCGCCGCGAGAAAGAGCCGGCAGCAGCAGCTGCGTCAAAGCGAGCGGCGCGAAGACGTTCACGCGGTAGACGTCTTCCAGGTCCGCCAAGGGATAGCTCACCAACGGCGGCAGCGGGCTGACGCCCAGGGAACTCGCGTTGTTGACGAGCAGGTCCAGGGAAGGACAGGCGTCGGCCAGTGCAGCGCGGTGGGCCGGGTCGGTGACGTCGCCGGGGACGGCCGTGAAGCCGATCTCGTGCGCGGCCGAACCCAAAGCGGCCGCGTCCCGGCCGTCGCCGATGACTGTCCACTTGCGACTCACCAGCGCGGCGGCCAGGGCTCGGCCCAGACCCGCGGACGCACCGGTGACGAGTGCGGTTGGCATGGTTCCTCCTTCGAGGGGTACCACGCCATCGTCAAACCTCTACATTACTCGATGTCAACCGAAGCCCGGCCGCGCAGCAGGAAGTACGCTGCCAGCGAAACGACCAGCCCGACGTAGTACGCGAGATCCGCGCCGTGCAGCGCCGACGCGACCGGTCCGGTGTAGAGGGACGTGTTCATGAACGGCACCGCCGCCCCGAACCCCACGACGAACGCCACGAGCGCGGCCCAGGGACGCACGGAAACGGCCGCCAGGACGTCGACGCGCCGGCCGCGGCGGGTCCGCGCGAGCCAGTCCGGGATGACGACGCCGAGGAACGGCGGGATCCAGTAGCTGACGAACAGCAGCACGTTCTGGAACTTGGCCGCCAGGTCGCCGCTGTGCATCCAGAGGATCAGCGCGAACGCGAGCACCGTGACGACCACCGCCGACACCGGGCGCCGCAGCCGGACCCCGACGGTCTGCAGGGCCAGCGAGCCGCTGTAGTCGTTCATCGCGTTCGACGACACCGCCGCGAGCGCGATCACCGCCAGCGCGAGCGCGCCCAGGAATCCGCCGCCGAGCAAGGCGGCGACCCCGGGCGCCGTCTGGTCACCCAGCGACGAACCCAACGCGAGCCCGAGGCCTTCGCCGATCGCGTACGACGCCGTCAGGCCGAGCAGCGTCGCCCAGAACACCGAGCGCGACGACGTCGCGGCCGGCAGGTAGCGGCTGAAGTCCGAGGCGTAGGGCGCCCAGGAGATCGCCAAGGACAGCGTGATCGTCGTGAACAGCACGACACTGCCCGCCAGGTCGGCGCCCGAGGCCGTGTCGGCGGTCGCGATCGGGTGTCCGGAAAGGACCTTCACGGCGAGCGCGGCGAACGCGAGCACCAGCAGCACGCTCATCACCGCCTGGACGCGGTGGATCAGGGCGTACCCGAAGACGCCGAGCGCGCACTGCAGCACCAGCACGATCAGCACCGCGGCCCAGAACGGCAGCCCGGTCAGCTCGGCCAGCGCCTCGCCGCCGAACAGGCCGACCAGCGCGTCCCAGGCGATCGAGCCGAGCCACTGGACGAGCCCCGGCAGCACGACGCCGCCGCCGAAGGGCAGCCGGGCGAGCGGCAGCTGGCCGGTGCCGGTGCGCGGTCCCCAGGTGGACAGGTACGCCACCGGCAGCGACCCGAGCACGGTGCCGGCGAGCATCGCGGCCAGGCCCGTCCAGAACCCGAGGCCGTACGCCGCGGCGAGCGTGCCGGTGAACACCGCCGTCATGGTCAGGTTCGGCGCGAACCACACGCTGAACAGGCGCCACGGCCGCCCGAACCGGTTGCCCTCCGGCACCGGCGCGATGCCGTGGGTTTCGATCGCCAGGTCACGACCGCCGGTGGGCATGCGCCCGCCGAAGACCTCCGCACCCAGTCCGTTCATGTGCTGCCTCCTGTCCTGATCACCCTAAAGCGCGCCCGCGTGGTGTAACGCGACGGCCCGAACGGGCGAATCACGGTTGGCCGTTGCCGGACCGCGTTGCTCACCCGCCAGGATTGCCCGGCGAGGCCACCGGGAGGGTTGCGTGGTCCAGCATCCGCGGACGCTCGCGATGACCGGCCTGCTGGCCGCCGGTTTCGCGCTCGGCGTCACGACGTCGACCCTCAAGGCGGCCGACGGGTCCCACTCCGCGCTCGACACGGCGCTCAGCACCGCGACGGGGTTCCTGTTCCTGCTCGCCGGCGCGGTCGCGCACGTGCGGCGCCCGGCGAACCCGATCGGCGTGCTCATCGCGCTCGCCGGCGTCGCGGTCTTCCTCGAAGACCTGCAGTTCGCTCGGGACCCGGTGCTGCACGCGATCGCCGTGCCGCTGCGCGCCGCGGCCGGCCCGGTGATCGCGCACCTCGTGCTCGCCTTCCCCCACGGGAAGCTCCGGTCGCGGTCGGAACGGCTGCTCGTCGCCGCGTCCTACCTGGTGGCGTTCGGCTTGGGGTTGCTCGGACTCCTGGCCCGCGACGACCCGCGTGGCCTGCCGGCGGTTTCCGCCCGCGTGCTGGAGCTCGCGGCCACGGCGATCGGCGCCGGGGTGATCGCCGTGCTGCTCCACCGGTGGCTGACCGGAGGGGCGCCGCAGCGGCGGCTGCTGTCGCCGGTGCTCGTCATCGCGCTGTCCGGCGCGCTCGCGTCGGGGGCCGGCACCGCGCTCGGCGACGGCCACCCGCTGTCGGAACCGCTGCTGCAGGTGTACCGGGTCCTGTTCTGCCTGTGGCCGCTGGCGTTCCTGGCCGGCGTGCTGCGGGCCCACGTCGGCAACGCGGAGATGATCCGGCTGCTGCTGGAGCGCGACGGCACCGGGCTGGCGGCGCTGGTGCAGGACGACGAGGTGTGGAAGGACAGCCGGTCGATCGACGCGCTGAACGCGGCGGCCGGGCTGGTGCTGGACAACCAGCGGCTGACGGCGGAGCTGGAGCAGCGGCTGGCCGAGGTGCGGGCGTCGCGGGCCCGGCTCGTCGCGGCGGGCGACGAGGAGCGCCGCCGCCTGGAGCGCGACCTGCACGACGGCGCTCAGCAGCGGCTGGTCAGCGTGGTGCTGCTGCTGCGGATGGCGGGCCGGCGGTACGGCGCCGCGCTGCCGGCGGAGGTCCGGGCGCTGCTGTCCGGCACGGTCGACGAGCTGCAGACCGCGATCACCGAGCTGCGCGAACTGGCCCGCGGCATCCGCCCGGCGATCCTCACCGAAGCGGGCCTGGTCCCGGCGGTGCGCTCGCTGGCCGACCGGATCCCGATGGAAGTGGCGCTCGCGGTGGGCACGGTGCCCCGGCTGGACGCGGCCGTCGAGGCGACGGCGTACTTCGTGGCGTCCGAGGCGCTGACGAACGCGTTGAAGCACGCGGAGGCGGACCACGTGGACGTGCGGATCGCGGTCGAGGGGACGGAGCTGCGGGTCGAGGTGACCGACCCGGGCGTCGGTGGCGCCGACGTCGAGGGCGGCACGGGCCTGGCCGGGCTCCGCGACCGCGTCCAGGCCCTCGGCGGCGAGCTCGAGGTCCGCAGTGACGCCGGCGGGACGACGGTCCGCGCGGTCATCCCGCTCGCCGAGACCCCCGGAAAGCCGTGAAGGCCTCCTTACCGGCCGACGAAGCCGGTAAGGAGGCCTTCACGGACCTTGCTGCTAGACGAGCAACAGGAACAGCAGCCCGTTGGGCGTGCCGAGACCCGTCACGTCGTCGTAGCCCGGGGTCGTGTGGATGGTCAGACCCTGGTAGTCGAGCGTGCGCACCGAGGTGAGCAGGCCGTCCGAAGCGTCGACCGAGTTCGCGTAGTCGACGCGCTCCACGGCGGCGTCCACGTGCTTCACGTCGCTGATCGCCGGGGTGCGGGAGGTCAGCTTGTAGATCACGGGGTTGATGAAGCCGTGGTGGAAGTGGTCGAAGCTGTCGGCCACCGCCATGATGCCGGCGAACACCGGCGACGCGAGGCTCGTGCCGCCGATCCGGTACTGGTCGTAGTAGGCGCCGTCCGGGAAGGTCTGCGTCTGGCCGACCAGGAAGCCGGTGTTCGGGTCACCGATCGCCGAGATGTCCGGCACCACGCGGCCCTTGTTGTTCCCCGTCTGGTTCTTCTTCGCCAGCGCGTCCGGCACGACGCCCTTCTGGTAGAAGGGCTGCGCGAACAGGCGGCTCGTGCCGCCACCGGAACCGCTGGTGTAGGCCGCCGGGCCGTAGACGCCGTTGGTCAGCGTCGACTTGCTGGTCTCCCAGCCGGTCTCGAAGATCCGCTTGCCGTCCTTGCCGATCGCGATGGACGTGCCGCCGACCGCGGTGATCCACGGCGCCGAGGCGGAGAAGTCCGGCGACGGCGTGCCGAGGCGCGCGACCTCGTCACCGTTGTCACCCGAGGAGAAGTAGACGCCGATGCCCTCGAGCACCGCCTGCAGCGAGATCTGGTTGAACACCTTGACCTCGTCGGCCGGGATGTCCTCGCCGGTGTCGCCGTAGGAGTTCGACACGATGTCGGCCTTGTGACCGGCGATCACGTAGTTCAGCGCCACGTCGAGGGCGTTGTCCTCGCAGGACTCCCCGCCGACGTACAGGATGTCGGCGCCCGGCGCGAGACCGTGGGCGGCCTCGACGTCGAGGGTCTCCTCGCCGTACCAGCCCGCCGCGTCACACTGGTCCGGCGGCTCGAGGACCGGGTTCGCCGGGAAGACGTGCTGCTTGAACTGGCTCTGCTTCAGCGGGTGCTGCGGGTCGTTCTTCTTCGCGTAGGTGCTCGCGTCGGCGTAGATCGTCGGCGAGGCGAACGCGTCCACGATGGCGATCGTGGTGCCCTTGCCGTCCGCGCCGACCTTGTCGACGCCGTAGGCCGACCGCAGCTGCGCCGGGGTGTAGCCGCACGGGGCGTACGGCAGGTGCTGGCCGTTGTAGGCGGGGTCGGTGGTGTCGACCTTCTCGCCGTAGTAGGCGCTGCACGGCCGCGCGTTGCGGAAGCCGGGGCCGGGCGCGACGTCGGACGGCGTCCCGGAACCGGTGGCGTGGTCCGGCTTGAACAGGTTGGTCGCCTGGTCGACGCCGACGACACCGAGGACGTCGGCCGCCAGGTTCGCGGGCACCGACAGGTTCTTGTCGGCGGCGCGGAGGGTCTGGCCCTTGACCTTGTACTTGCCCAGCTTGACGCCGAACGCGTTCTGCGTCTGGCCGGCGGTGCCGGTGGCCTCGACGTAGGCGCGGTTCGACGGGACGTCACCGATGCTGAACCCGCTGCCGGTCAGCCACGACTTGACGGCGTTCACCGTCGCGTCGCTGGCGGCGAACCGGTCCCGCACCTGGTCGGGGCTGAGGTACTGCCGGTAGGTCTTGCTGTCCGGGTCGGACACGGCCTGCGCCAGCGCCTCGGCGCCGGCGTTGTCGCGCTGGTTCAGGTAGACCCGGAAGCTCAGCTTGGACGCGGGCGCCGTGTCGGCGACCTTCGCCTGCGCGTTCGCCCACAACGGGTGCGACTGCGGAATGTCCTGACGCCCCTGCGCGGACGCCGTCGCCGGCAGGGCGCCGGTCAGGCCGCCCACCACCGCGAGCGAAAGGAGCAGGGTGGAGCTTCTTCGCACAGAAATCTCCCTCTTCGAAAGCGGCCCCCAGGAAATGGGCCTGGAACACCGGACGAGACTAGATCGGTGTTCCGCTCGCGGGGAAGTACTTGCGGAACCGTTATCTGGTCGCGAATTCACGGGTCCCGGCGCGTGGTACGGAAATCCGATTTGTCACTCGGATTACGCGAGGATTAATGCTCGATGAGAGGTAAGTCCGATTCGTGCCCGTATTGCGGAACACGAGGACTGGGCGGCCACCACCTACGAAAGTCGGTTGCTCCGTCCACTCGGGACAGTCCGCCGGTGACGGCAGTTCGGCCGTCAAGCGCGCGCTTCGAGCCGCCGGTCCACCGCCGCGGGCGCGAACTCGGCCTCGACGACCATCGCCACCGCCCCGGCGAGCGCTTCGCCGCGGCCGCCGATTTCGACGCGCAGGTTCCGCGTCGATCGGGGTAGTGCGCGGCGGTAGAGCACTTCGCGGACGCCGGCCACGAAATGCGGCTCGGCGAGGTCGCCGGCGATCACCAGCACGCCCGGGTTGACCACGCAGACCAGCGTCGCGAGCACCTCCCCCACCTCGCGGCCGGCCTCCTCGGCGAGCCGCACCGCCGCCGGTTCGCCCGCCAGGATCCGCTCCCGGACGCCCGAACCCGACGTCGTCGGCAGGCCCAGCTCCGTCAGCCGGGCGGCCAGCGCGCCGCCGCCGGCGACCGCCGCCAGGCAGCCGAGCGAGCCGCACAGGCAGCGCGCGTCGGGGTGCCCCGGCAGCCGGACGTGCCCGATGTCGCCCGCGCCGCCGTCGATGCCGCGGTACACCTCGCCGCCGATCACCATCCCGGCGCCGATCCCGGTGGACGCCTTGACCACGACCAGCGCGGCCGTGCTCGGGTACCGGGCGCGGTGCTCGCCCAGCGCCATCAGGTTCGCGTCGTTGTCGACCAGCACCGGGGCGCCGAAGCGGGCCTCGAGGTGGGCGTCGATCGGGTAGCCGTCCCAGCCGGGCATGATCGGCGGCTGCGTGACGCGGCCGCGCCCGGGCTCCACCGGGCCCGGCACGGAAATCCCCACCCCGCACACCGGCCGGTCCACCCCGGCCAGCATCTCCCCGAACCACTCCGCGATCCGGCCGAGCACCGGCTCCGGCCCGTCGGCGACGCGCAAGTCGCCCGCGCGGTGGGCCAGCCGGCGCCCCGCCAGGTCGGTGAGCGCGGCCTCGGCGTGCATCGTGTCGACGCTCGCGGCGAGGACGACGGCGTGCCGCTCGTCGAACCGCAGCTGCCGGGCCGGGCGGCCGCCGGTCGAATCCTCCTGACCACCCTCGGCCAGCAGGCCTGCCACCTGGAGCCGGTCCAGCCGCGCGGTGAGCGTCGTACGAGACAGCCCGCTGCGCGTGAGCAGGGCTTTGCGCGTGGTCGCCTGCCCGGTCCTGACCAGCTGCAACAGCTCGCCGGCACTGGTCGTCATCGCCCTCCCTCGGACTTTTGTCCATTGACAATACACAAGTCGGAGATAGATTGGACACATGGACGTAACATGGGGACGTGCTGCGGCTGTCCTGGACGGCAACTGGCTCGGCTCGTCGACCGTGCCGTCTCGCTCGCTCTACCCGCACCAGTGGAGCTGGGATTCGGCGTTCATCGCCCTCGGCCTGCGGCACCTGTCCCCCGCGCGAGCGCGTCGCGAACTGCTGACGCTGTTCTCCGCGCAGTGGCGCGACGGCCGCGTCCCGCACATCCTCTTCAACCCCGACACCCCGCCCGAGGCGTATTTCCCGGGCCCGGACTTCTGGCGCGCGCGGCGGACGTCCGGGCTGGTCCAGCCGCCGGTGCACGCGCGGGCGGTGCTGGCGGTCCACGAGACCGAGCCCGATCGCACGTTCCTCGCCACGCTGTACCCGAAGCTGCGGGCCTGGCACGAGTACCTGCGGGTGTCACGGGACGCAGGCGGGCGCGGGCTCGCGGCGATCGTGCACCCGTGGGAATCCGGGATGGACAACAGCCCGGCCTGGGACGGCCCGCTCGCCCGCGTCACGCCGTCGGCCGGGTTCGTCCGCCGCGACCTGCAGCACGGTGACGCCGCCGACCGGCCGAGCGACGAGGACTACGGCCGGTACGTCCGGCTCGCCGCGGACTACCGCGACCGGGGCTACCAGGGCTTCGGCGACTTCGTCGTGGAGGATCCCGGCTTCAACGCGATCCTGGCCGACGCCGAACTGGCACTGGCCGAGATCGCCGACGCGCTGGGCCTGCCCGCGGCCGCCGCCACCCACCGCGAGTCCGCGGCGCGCGTCGCGAAGGCGATGCAGGAAACGTCGTGGGACAACGACTTCTTCTTCGCCCGCGACGTCCGGACCGGCTCGCTGACCCGCGCACACACGTGCGCGGGCCTGCTGCCACTGCTGCTGCCGGACCTGGCCGTCGCCCCGGCCCTGCTGGCGACGGCCACCGGGCCGCGGTTCCGGCTCGGGCGCGGGCACGGCGTCCCGAGCCACGACCTGACCGCGCCGGACTTCGACCCGGGCCGCTACTGGCGCGGCCCGTCGTGGGCCAACGTGGGCTGGCTGGTCCGCCAGGGACTGCTGCGCCACGGCGAGCACGCGCTGGCCGACCACTTGCGTGACGACCTCGTCTCGACGGCCGCGCGGACGGACTTCGCGGAGTACGTCGACCCGCTGACCGGCGCCGGGCACGGTGCCCGGTCGTTCGGCTGGACCGCGGCGCTGACCCTGGACCTCCTCGCTCAGCCCGCCGCCGTCGCGCCGAGTCACGTGAATCTTTGACACTTCCACCAAACCGGATTCGACTTGACAGATTCTGGACAATTTGAGTCCATAATCGCCCAGATCAATTAGCATCACTCATCTAGTCGATTGTCTCCAGCTTTGACTCCGGGAAGTATTCAATACTCCGGAACCAGTCGTCGCAGCCGAGGGGGCACGCCGATGTCGGTCGAAGCCAGTTCAAGCGAGTGGCTTCGGGTGCTGCTTCCCGGAACGATCACCACCATGGCCGCCGCCGCACAGGTTTCCCAGCTGAGCGACACCAACTGGCAGACACCCCTGGATCTCGACCTGGCCGATGTCACCCGGGTCGACATGGCCGGGCTGACGACCCTGCTTTCCGTGCTCAACGAACGCAGCGCGACCGGCCACGAAACCCGGATCTCGATGCCTCGGGATCCCGCGGTGACCGAACTGCTCCTGGAATCCGCTTTTCCCTCCGCGGCCGCAATGGTGTCGCGTCCACAGTTCCGATCACTCATTTGGGGCGCCGACGTCCTGCCGATCCAAGACCGGGTACGGCTTTTGCGTCCCTCTCCCAGCCAGCCTTCGAGCACTGCCTACCAGCGGCTCCGCGACGAGCGCTTTTTTGGTTTCGTGACCTACTCGTTCCAAGCCGAGCCGCAGATCGCCTCGGTCGTCGCCACCGAGCGGTCGCGGTGGCGCGGCCCGCTCGTGCTCAGCTTCCTCGACTCCGCGCTCGCGCACGACGGGGCCGAGATCGCCCGCGTCGTGATCCACGAACTGCTGACGAACGCGATCCTGCACCCAGGCGGTGACGTGGTCACGATCAGCTCCTGGGTGACACCCACCGGATCCGGCCGAGCAGAGCTCACCATCTCAGTGTGGGACAACGGCGACTGCATGATCCGGGCACTTCGCACCGGCTTGTCCGCCCAACGGTCCCTGCGCGTCGCGGACGCGGTCGTCGACGACACCTTCGCCGTCGAATCCTCGGGCTGGCAGCCACGTTCGGCGAAGTACGCCGCGAACTGGACGCCCGACGATACGTCGACGGACGAGGAACTTCTGTTGGCTGCGATCTTCCCCGGGATATCTCATCGTCCTGCAGAAGCGACACCCCACCGTCGGGTGTTCCCGCAGGGCTACGGTCTGCACGCGTTGTACCGGTGCGTCGTCGACCTGTTCGGGGGTTCCCTTGAGATCCGCACCGGGCGCCAGCAACTCAATCTGGTCGGCAACCGCCTCCGTCGGCAACGCGGAACCCACCGATACCGGGCTCACCTCGCCCGGCTCACCGGTCGTCCCCTCCACGGGAACCTGCTGACAGTGCGCCTTCCCATGCGCCATGCCCAGTAGCCCGCGAGGTCCCTGGCAAGTCGAAACGGAAGTGGTGCGAGTCGGCACCCTGGTGTCCGAACCGGTCGACGAAAAACGCCGTAAGTTCCACGAGTGGCTGGCGAAGCGGCTGGTCAAAACGGTTACGATGCGCCGAGCCGCACAATTCACACGATACGTCCCGGCCGACGACATCCAGAACTCGGTTCTCCCCTCGACCGAGATCCTCGGCTTCACCACTTCGGAGACGGATCGAGAGCTCAAGATCATAGATTGCTCGGGGAACCGGTACGGAGATCTCGGCGAGAACTTCCTGCAATGGGTCGCATCCTGCGCCACCAAGTTTGCCACGAGAGCAGAGCAGGTCAGCGTGATACTGCTACCCAGCTTCCCCAACACGGAGTTCAGCCCGTTCTGGAATCCCATCATCGACCTCCCAGCGGATTCCGGCACGGTCATCGTGATGAACAAGGCCGGCGACCTGGAACGGCGAGGTGCGCCTCGCCAGTTCGAACCTCCTTCGCGAAAGATCTTCCAAGCCAAATACCGTGAGCTCAACGGGGGCCCCGGGCAGGACTTCGAGGACAAAGTCATCCGCCGCATCGGGCACTTCAACATCAGCGAGCAGTACTGCAGCCACTTCTTCTTCGACGGTTCGCGCGCCGTGGCCGAACTGGCGGACCTGCTCCACGAAAAGATTACCAGCGTCGCCGGCAAAGCCGCCGCGAGGACGACTCTCATCGTCCCGGCGAGGACCGACCCGTGGATGGAACAAGCCGTCACCGCGACCGCCGGCCGACTCACCGTTCCCTGGATCAAATGGCCGATGGACGCAGCGGAGATACCGCGCGCCAACGAGGGGACGAGCTACATGTTCCTCGTAGACTTCATCAACACCGGAGCGACCTACACGACCGTCGCCCAGCAGGCGCGAGAGGCGGGATACCGACTGCACCGGTATTCGGTCGCGGCGTTCATGTCACGGGACTGTCACGTCGAGGCGAACGGCCTCCCAGCGGTGCAAGCCATCAAACAGGTCGCCGCCGAGCGCGTCGCCCGGGACCACTGTGACCAGTGCAAGCTGGCGCTTCCCCACACCGACAAGTACCGCGACGAATTCGCCGAGCTCCGATCGTACGACGCGTGGCACATCCTCACGAGCGTTGGCTGGGACGCCGAAAGCTACGGCCCGCCCGTCCCCAAGCGGCTACGGCACTTCCCGCCGTTCACGGAGATCTTCGACAAGTTCGGCGATTGCCTGGCCTACAAGCTGGAGCTGATCATGCAGGAAGTGGCGCCGGGCGCCGTGATCGTGTGTCCCGAAGAGCCCGCGGTCCAGATGCTGGTCCGCCGGATGCAGCCGTGGGCGGAGGACCGGATGGTCGCCGTGCCCCTTCCCCGCGAGGCGCTGACCAGGGCCGAAGGTGTCAATCCGTCCGGCGTGAAGCGGATCGCCGCCGGTACCGGCTGGGGACGGCAGCTGGATCACCTGTCACAACGGCAAGCCCGGGTGGTAGTGCTGGACGAGATCAACGCGTCGAACGAGACCGCGCAGCAAATGCTTCACATTCTCAAGGCGTTCCACATCCACCCGCGCGCGTATACCCCAGTCTTCAACTTCGTTCCGGCCGAGCAGCTCGACGAGGTGCCGATCCGCGCGCTCTACGAGCTCCCGAGCCCACGGCGGGTGTGGACGTGACGAGCCCGACGTCACCACGCCGGAGCCGCGAACGCCCCGAGGAATCGATGGCGTCGATAGCCCACTTCCTCAATCGGGAGGACGACGTGTTCCGACGCACCTTGATGGTGCGCGACTACGCGAACCGGGCGAAACCTCTGTCGGAGCGAGACAGAGCAGGGTTCGACGTCGCCGTGGTCGAGTCGTTCCTCCCGCCGATGACAGGCAGCCCCGCGCGGCGCAGCCGTCCGGCTCCGGCCGAGCAGGTGCGCGAGGTCGACGTCATGATATTCACCGTGCAACCGATCGAGCTCAAGGCGGCTCGAGCGGCGTTGAAGATCGACGGTCCGCCGGATGTCCTGCCCAGCGGCAGGCCTTTCTACCGCACCCGGATCCCGCTCACCGCAGCCGGGCTCGCCGACCCACCGGGTCACCTGACTGTCGCGGTGACGACGATCGGCCAGCCGTACAGCCTGCACGCCCAGCAAGCCGTCGACGAGATTTCCATCTTCTACCGCGCGAGCGTATGGATCCTCGTCGGAATGGCCGCCGGCCTGGCCGGGCACACTAGGAGGGCCGACGTTTACCTCCCGCGAACAGTCTGGTGGTACGAGCCCGGCCGGTTGACACCCGACCGCTTCGAGCCGCGGCCGGCGGTCGCCAGCCGCGGTCAGATGAACATGCAGCTCACGCGGTTCGACCCCGCGGGCCCTCGGCTGCGTGAACGGCTCGCGACCGCGATTGCCGAGCTGCCGGCCGAGGACCGGCCGCCGGACCTGCCATCGGACTTCCGGCCCCGGATCTCGGTGCTGTCGGACGCGGTCGCCTCCGGCGACAAGCTGCTTGGCGACGGTGAGCGCTTGGTCAAGCTCCACGAGGTCAACCAGCACATTCTCCTCGGTGATCAAGAATCGTACGGCTTCGCTTTCGCCTGCCGAGACATGGATTGGATCATCGCTCGGGGCATCGCCGATTTCGGGAACGCGGAGAAGGATTCTTCCTACCAGTACCTCGCGACCCTCCTGGCGATGCACACCGTCCTGGAGTTCTTGGAGAGCGACTACATCCCACCCAGCTTCGTGATCCCGAGCCGGGCGGCCGACGAGAGCTGATCCAAAGAATGCGAGACACCGCGCGGGATCTGTGGTGTGCTGGGGACCATGAACGCCGATTCGTTCAAGGCCGACGTGACCTACGACGACGTGTACGTTCTGTTCCTCGACGCCGCGGGCTATTCGAGCATCGTCGGTCGCAACCCCCGTGATCGCGCGGCGCACGCGTTCGACCTGATGCGCGAGCGGCTGACCGCCAGGGTCGAGAAGTCAGCACGAGACAGGGGTTGCGCCCGCGCCGAGTTGTGGAGCTGGCGCGGCGACGGCGGCTTCTTCATCCTGCACGACGACAACGAGAGCGTGGCGAGGGATGTCGCCCTCAGCGTGGGGCACGCCATCTTGAACGAGGACGTCCCTCGGCTGAGGGAAGAGCTCGCCGACGCGGAGTTCGCCGGCGAACTCCGGCTCCGGCTCGCCGTGCACAAGGGGCCCGTTCGGCTTCCCAGCGAGCGCCTGGCTTCGATCCACTCGCCGCACATCAACTTCGCGGCACATCTCGAAGAAGCGGTCCCACCGGACCGGCTGGCGGTATCCGGTGCGGTACACCGGGTGGCCGGTCCATTCGCCAACCAGCTCGAATGGGTCGGCGTGTTCGAGGAACAGGACATCTACCTCATGCCGAGCGACGGCGACGCGGAACCCGGCAAGCGAGCTTGGCTGCGCGCCACCGGGCTGTCCGGCGATGTACGCGTCCACGCCTATCCTCGCCGCCCGAGCCAACACGAGAAGGCGCAGCTGGTTCGCGCCGCGACTCGAGAGGTGCTGGACCTCGGTACCACGCTCAACTCGTGCTCAAACCGCCTGACCACGACCGACCGGCCCGCCGTCTACCGGGACGCTGTTCTCGGATTCCTCAGGCGTGGGGGAACGTACCGCTGCGTCCTGCTCGATCCGGCCGGTGAAGCGACCGCGATCTTCTCCCGGCTGCGCGGCGAAGCGCTGGCGCCCAAGACGAAGGAGTCGCTGACGAAGTTCGCGCGGTTCAAGGAGCGTCACGCCCAGGACACCGACCGCTTCGAAGTCCACCAAGCTTCCGAGTTCCCCGGCATGGCCGCCCTGTGCGCCGACCCAGGGCCGCAAGGCTTGATCCTCTACTCTCCCTACTTGCTCGGCATCGGACCCGCCGCGTCAGTACTCGACCGCGCCGACATGCCGCACTACTTCGCGACTCCTGACTCCGGCGACCTGCACCGGACCCTCGACGCCGCCATAGCCCGGGCGACACGGCCGGAGGCACTGGAAAGAGTCTTGTAGTCGCACCGGTCAGGCATCGTCCGCGACCGCGTAGTCCGAGCCCAGCCAGGTCTCGTCGATCCGGAGCCGCTTGTAGCGCGTGCTGTCGCTCGATGCCGCGTACGTGCTTGTCACGCGGAGACGGACGTACCTGGCCGTCACCGCGGTCAGGTCGACGAACTGGACGCCGCGGTGGCTCGGGAGGGTGCCGGACTTCACCGCGCTGCCCCAGTTCTTGCCGTCGCTCGACACGAACACCTGGTACGCCTTGATGCGCGCGGACTGTTCGGTGTCCGACCGGGCGTAGCTGACCGAGTCCTCGCGCTGGTTGATGCCGAGGTACTGGACCTTCTTCGCCGATCCGAGATCGTAGTCGAGGTTGACCGGGAGAGTCTTGTTGCTGTCGAAGTACGTCAGGTAGTCGCCGTCGCTCGCCGTCTGTCCACTGTGGCCGCTCGTGGACGCACTTGCCTTGAGTGTCACCGTTTTTGGGTCGTAGGTGCCGGTGCGGCCGGCCGTCTCGACCTTGAAGACCGTGTCGTAGGTGTCCCAGCCGGACAGTCCTGTCAACGTCAGGCTGCCGCCGCCCTGGGTGAACGCGATCGCCGCCCCGGTGCGGAGGTTCGTGACGCCGCGGACGCGGTAGCCGTTGTCGCGGATCTTCAGGGTGCTGCCCGACGGCTTGGTCAGGACGTGCACGTACTGCGTCGCACCCTTGATGGTGATGACGCCGTGCGCGCCGTCGTTCCAGAAGCCCGGCTGCATGCCGCCGTACATGTACCCGGCTCCTTCCGTGCCACCGAGGGATTCCCAGATCGCGCTCAGGTAAGTGTCGGCGAAGTTGTTGAACGCTTCCTGGTTCGGCGGGAACCTGCCGTTCACCATTGCCGTCTCGGCCATCAGCGACTTGATCGACGAGCCCGAGTTCGTCACCAGACGTCCGATGTTCAGCGCCTTGTTCACCGCCGAGTTCGAGCCGCCGTACCACCACGAACCGGTGTCCGGCAGCTTGAAGCACGCCTCGGTCAGGCGCGGCATCGCCGTGTAGGTCGCCTGCGGGTAGTCGTACGAGGGCGACATGCCGGTCTTCTGCTCGTTGCTGATCGTGTCCATGATCGGGGTGTCTTCGTTGTTGTTGCTCAGCAGGTAGTCCGGCCGCTGCTGGTAGATCTGCCGGTAGAGGTCATGCGACTCCCAGTAGGCGTTGTCGTTGTCGATCCAGAAGCCGCCGAGGTTGGGGTAGTTCTTCATGACCTCGAAGAAGTTGTCGTAGCTGAACTGGCCGAAGCCGTCCTGGCTGTCGAGGTCCACGGTCTTGCCCTTGTACTTGGAGTAGCCGATGGAGTCGAGCCACTCGTGACCGCCCTCGTCGTGCCACTGGGCGTCGTTGGTCATGTAGAGGATGACCTTGAGGCCCTGGGGTTTCGCCGCGGCGATCAGCTCTCCGAGGAAGTCCCGCTGGGTGGTGCAGCTGCCGGGGATCTTCGACGGCCAGGCGCGCGAGTAGCCCAGCCGGCTGTGGAACGACGCCAGCACGAGGTACGACGCGTGCAGCTTCTTGGCCTCGGTGACCCAGTAGGCGGGACTCCACCCGCCGTCGGTGATCGCCTTTTCCCAGGCACCGCAACTGGTGTAGCCGGGCGAGGTGCGCATGCCCCAGTGCAGGAACAGCCCCGCCTGGCTGTCCCGCAGCCACTGCTGGGACGGCTTCTGCAGATCGGCCGACGCCGGCGCGGCGACAAGCCCGGCCACCACCAGCATCGAAGCGCACGCGGCGAGCGCCCGGCGCAGGAACTTGGCTGACATCAGCGACCTCCAAGTGGTCTGGTCCACTCGGTGGTGTACTCCTGGCTTGCGGGCACGGTCAATACTGAGATCCGACCTTTTCGCGAAGTCCCAGCGGCCGGTACATCGCGACAGCGGCCAACCGAGTGGGATATCTGATATATGACACGAGAGATCCGATCTCTCTTGACTCGGCGGTGCGGAGGCGAGTAGAAGTTCTTCTCTGAGAACGCTTTCGCTCTCCCCACCGCTCCGGCGACACGGGCCGCACGCCGCGCCCCCAGAGCCGGCCGGGATGCCGACGGACGGCGGATCGGCATCCCGGCCGCCTTCTTCCGGTGCGGGGCACCGTCCTTCCACGGCGCCCCGCACCGGAACGGCCCGCTCCACCGGGGCCCGTGCACGAAAGGACGTCGAATGTCCGAGCACCCCCTTCGCCCGACCCGGCGCGCGGTCCTGGCCGGCACCTTGGGCGCGCTGGGCGCCCTCGCCGCGGCGGGTCCCGTCGCACGCGCGGCCCTCCCGATCGGCGAGGCGGCGGCACCGCCGGACTGGTCCCGGGCCGTGATCGACTCGACGATGAAGCGCTACTCCCCGGCCACGATCGGCGGCTGGGGCTACACGCTCGGGCTGTACCTCTACGGCCAGTACCTCTTCTACAGGCGCACCGGCGAGCGGAAGTACCTCGACTTCATCGTCGCGTGGTACGACCGTTTCATCACCGACAGCGGGATCTCGAACAGCTTCACCAACCTCGACTCGATGCGCTCGTGCCAGATGCTGCCGCTGCTGTACGCCGAAACGGGCCGCACGAAGTACAAGACGGCGGCCGACCAGCTGCGCAAGCGGTTCCCGGCCTACCCGCGCACGTCCGACGGCGGGATGTTCCACGCGACGAGCAAGGTCGGCCAGCTGTGGGGCGACGGCGTCTACATGGCCCAGCCGTTCCTCGCGCTGTACGGGGCGGCGTTCGACGACGGCGGCTACTGCTTCGAGGAGTCGGCGAAGAACCTCGCCGTCTACTTCGGCCACCTGCGCGAGCCGGCGAAGGGCCTGCTGTACCACGCGTACGACGAGGATGGCTCCGAGTCGTGGGAGTCCGGCACCGGGCACCACTCGAAGTACCACTGGGCGCGCGCGATCGGCTGGTTCGGCATGGCGGCCATCGACCTCCTCGAGGTGCTCCCGGCGAACCACCCGCGCCGGCCGGCGTTGATCGACATGGTCCGGTTCCTGGCCGCGGGCTACGAGCGCTACCAGGACACGTCGACCGGCCGCTGGTACCAGGTCGTCGACCGCGGCGGCGACGCGAAGAACTGGCTGGAGACGTCGGCGTCGTCGATGTACACGTTCACCCTGGCCCGGGGCGTCGAGCGCGGCTACCTGCCGGCGTCGTACCAGGCGGTGGCGGATCGCGGGTACGCCGGCGTCCTGAAGAAGGTGTCGGTGGGCTCGGACGGGCTCACGACCATCAAGGACATTTGCGAGGGAACGAACGTCGGCGACCTGTCGTACTACTACGGCCGGGCCCGCAAGACGAACGACTTCCACGGCCTGGGGGCGTTCCTGATCATGAACGAGCAGTATTCGCACTGACTTCGAGGCGCGCCGCAGAAGGGGCCCCGGCTCACGAGCCGGGGCCCCTTCGTTCGCGAGAGTCAGCAGTTCGAGGTCGAACCTGAGGTGTTCAGCCGCAGAGGCGAGCCTGACGTGGTCGCCGAGTCCTTGACGCAGTAGCCCGTCACCGTCTGGAACCCCACGTCGAACGGGCTCTTCGAGCCCTTCTCCGCCCTGAAGTGGTCGAACGTGATGTCCGAGCTGTTGTTCACGATGCTCGCCGGGCGGCCGTCGTCCTTCGCGAACTCCAGCGAGCTGTCCGTGAACCGGATGCCGGACGCGTAGTGCACGTACCAGCCGTACGACGGCCGCGTGCCGATGCTCTTCGGGTTGTAGTCCGTCGCGTCGTTGCTCGGGACTCCCGTGCCCATCGTCCCGTTGCCGCCCGGGACGTCCAGGTGGACGCCGGTGAACGTGACGTCGGAGACGCGGTGCGTGCTGTCCGCGCCCCAGAGCGTCGGGCTGAAGTTCGTGCCCGTGTGCATACCGGTCACGTTGTCGAACGTGATCCCGCTGATCGAGCCCACGCCCGGCTTGTTCCCGCACCGCTTGCGCGTGCCGATCTTCATCATGATCGGCGAGTACGTGCCGGACATCGTGATGTTGCGGTAATGCACGTCCGAGATCTTCGCGCCGTCCATCGAAACGATGCCGATGCCCGATTTGTGCGCGCCGGTGATCGTGATGTCCGAGAACTGGTAACCGGTGAAGTCACCACACGTCTCGGAACCGAACATCAGCGCGTTGCAGCAGACCGCCGACAGTTTCGCGCCGGTCACCGTGACGTTCCCGTTCGGCAGTTTCGCGCCGAGCGCGTAGTCGCTCTTGAACACGAGCGCGTCGTCGTTCGCCGCGATGGTCGCGTTCGTGATCGTGACGTTCGTCGTGCTGATGATGTTCCAGCCGTCGCGGTCGCTCGCCGTGTCGATCGTCAGCTTGTCCGAGACGACGTTCTTGCAGCCGTTGATCAGCGCCGCGAAGTGGCCGCCGCGGCGCAGCTTGATCCCGGACAGCGTGAGCCCGTCACAGCGGGTGAGCGAGAGGATCTTGTCGGCCTCGCCGGACTTCGGGTTGCCGGTGATGAGGTTGCCGCCGCCGTCGATCGTGCCGGCGCCGGTGAAACCGATGTTCGTCAGCTTGTCCCCGAAGAACATCGCGTTGTGGAAGTGGCTGTGGCCGTAGTCCTGGTAGTCGTCCCACTGGTTCGGCTCGGGTTTGTCGTAACTGTCCGCGCTCGACCCGGTGATCGTCGCGCCCGCGTCGAGCTGGATCGTCACGTTGCTCTTCAGGTGGACGGTGGTGGCCGACTTGTAGTTCCCCGAGGTGAAACGGACGGTGCCGCCGCCCGCCGCGTTGGCGGCGGCGATCGCCTTGTCGATGGCGCCGGAATCGTCGGCCGATCCGTTTCCCTTGGCGCCGTAGTCCTTGACGTCGTAAACGCCGCCGGGCGCGGAGGTGGCGACGCCGGAACCGGCCACCACCAGTCCCACGACCGCGCAGGAGATCAGCAGGAATCTTTTCACCGTGAACCGCCTTCGTCATGAATCGAGAAATGCTCGGCATGACGGCGGAACACTCAGCCTACGAGTCCCGCGAACGGGGTGTCAAGATCGCCGGAAAAGCCGGAAGGCACCGTAACCCGGGGGACCCGCGCCACCCCCAGTGGGACGCGGGTCCCCCCGGCGTTCGTGTGGACGGAAAGCGGTGGGGACACCGGGCGGACACCGGTGTCCTTTCGGGATTTTCGCAGTCTACCTTCGAGGAGCCCGCCGAAAACGTGCGTTCGTCATGGTCCGGACCATGAATCCGGCATGATCCGGGCGGCTCAAGCGAACCCTACGCCGGACGTCAGCAGGTGGAACGCCCGTTCGGCCGCCGCGACGGCCTCCGGGTGCCGCCGGGCCGCGGTGACGCCGGCCGCGACCGCGTCCATGTTCGCCGTGGCCAGCGTCCGGCGGACGGCCGCGATCTGCGCGGCGGCCAGCCCGGCGTCGAGGGCCGGGACACCGGCCTCGGCGAGCGCCTCGGCCAGCGCCGCCTCCCCCGCGGACGTGAACTCCGCCAGCCGCGCCACCAGCGCCGGCGTGCCGGTGACCAGCCGGAACACCTCGAGCACCGCGGGCTCGTCGCACAGGCCCGTCACCGGCGACCGCTCTTCGAGCCCCCGCAGGAACGCCTCCCGCAGCGCCGACAGGGCGCCCTGCCCGGGCCGCCGGGCGCGGACGACATCCGCCGCGTCCGTCTCGTGGTCGGCGAACCGGTGCAGCACCAGGTCCTCCTTCGTCGGGAAGTAGGCGAAGAGGGTCCGCTTGGACACCTCGGCCACCCGCGCCACCTCGGCGACCCCGACGGCGTCGAACCCGCGCTCGGTGAAGAGCCCGATGGCCGCCGTCGAGATCGCCGCTCGCGTGCGGAGCTTCTTGCGCTCCCGCAGGCCCAGTTCTTCGGTCACGTCACTCAGCGTAGCGCCCCGGTGTCAGGCCTTCTGCAGGCCAGGCCGTCCTGCTTGCACTACGTAGCTGACATCGTTCTTGATCACGACCTTCGCCGGGTCGTAGACGCTCGTGTCGGAGGTGGTCATGAAGTCCGCCCGCATCTGCGCCGGCGTGGTCGTGACGCGGACGTAGCCGCGCTCGCCCTTGCAGTACTTGACGTGCGGGTTGTTCGCCAGCCAGGCCGCGCTCGGCGGGCTCGCGGTGTCGCTGTTGCTCGTCACCGACGTCGTGACCAGCTCCGAGCCGATGAGCGGGTCGCTGTGGTCGAAGTAGTCGAGCCGCAGATCGGCGGCCCAGTGCCGGTGGACGTCGCCGGTGAGCACGACCGGGTTGGCGACCTTCCGGTCGACCCAGCCCTGCTGGATCCGGTTCCGGGAGGCCTCGTAGCCCTGCCAGGAGTCGGGGCTTTCGCAGGTGGCCTTGTTGCCGTCGCCGTCCCGCGTGGCGAAGAAGACCTGCTGGCCGAGGAAGTCCCAGGTGGCCGGGTGCGACTCGAATTGCTTGAGCAGCCAGGCTTCCTCCGTGCTGCCGAGGATGCTGCGCGACGTGCTGCGCATGTCCGTGCAGGACGGGCCGGCGTCGCCGGACGGGTCGGCGACCTGGGCGTTGCGGTACTGGCGCGTGTCGAGCATGTGGAACCGGGCCAGGTTGCCCCAGACGAACTGCCGGTACAGCTGGATCGACGAGCCGTTCGGCTTCGCGGTCGAGCGGATCGGGGTGTGCTCGTAGAACGCCTGGAACCCGGCGGCCTTGCGCGTGGCGGGCGCGGGCGAGGTGGTGCCGTTCCAGTTGTTCATCACCTCGTGGTCGTCGAAGACGACGATCCACGGCGCGATCGCGTGCGCGGCCTGCAGGTCGGCGTCGGTCTTGTGCTGGCCGTGGCGGGCGCGGTAGAGCGCGAGGGTGGTCGCGTCGTCGGCGACGGCGAGACTGCGCGGGTTGCGCTCCGCCGCGGCGCGGCCCGACTTCTTCTCGTAGATGTAGTCGCCGAGGAACAGCACCAGGTCCGGGTCGTCGGCCACGACGCCCTTGTACGCGTGGTAGTAGCCCTCCTCCCAGTGCTGGCAGGAGGTGAAGCAGTACTTGAGCTGGTTGACGGTGGCCCCGGCGGCGGGCGCGGTGCGCGTGCGGCCGACCGGCGAGATGTAGCCGGAGCTCTTGAAGCGGTAGAAGTACTCGCGCGCCGGCTGCAGGCCCACCGGTTCGATGTGGACGCTGTGCGCGGACGCGCGGACCGCGTCGACCGAGCCGCTCTGCACGACCGAGCTGAACGCCTCGTCGTTCGCGATCTCCCACTCGACCGCGTAGGTGGCGTCCGGCATGCCGCCGTAGCCGTCGGCGTTGAGCGGCGCCGGCGCGAGTCTCGTCCAGAGCACCACGCTGTCGGGAAGCGGATCGCCGGAGGCGACGCCGAGCTGGAAGGGGTCGTGGACGGCGGGGGCGGCCGCCGTGGTGCGGGCGTTCGCCCAGGACGGCAGCGCCGCCGACGCCGCGGTGGCGGTGACCGCGGCGAGCCCGCCGAGCAGGACCTTGCGCCGGTTGACCTGAACCATGTCGGAAATGCCTTTCGGGGAAGGGGAGCCGCGGTCAGGCCGCGAAGTCGGTGATGCCGTCGGAGCAGGACTTCAGGTCCGGTTTGGCGGTCGTGTAGTTCGCGACGCAGACCTTGTAGAACACCCAGCCGCCGTGCGGGACCGTGACGGCCTTGTCGACCTTCGTGCCCTCGCCGGTGGAGTTCCAGACGTAGAACGGCCCGGCGCCGCCCTTGAGCCAGTACGCGACGACGGCGGAGTAACCGTCGGCGTCGGTGTCGTAGACCAGGAAGTGCGAGTCGGACGAGCGGTACTGCCCTTCGCCCGCGCAGGCGTCGGCGCACTGGCCGCTGCCCGAGCCGACGCCGCAGTCGGGCGCGATCCGCTGGTCCGAACCGGTGTAGACGTAGGTGTCGGAGATGTACCCGCCGAGCGCGGGCACGTAGTCCCACAACGTGCTCGTGCCGTAGGTCCCGGTCACCGAGGAACCGGTGATCTGGCAGTCGATGGTGACCGACGCGCCGTTCGCGACGGTCTTGACGGCCGTGGCTCCCGCGGTGGGTGCCCGGCGGACGTTGAGCGGGTCGCCGGCGGTCTTGACGGTGCCGGTCGCCGCGGCGGACGCCTCGATCGCGCCGCCCACCGCCAGCGCGCCGACCGCCGCCAGGACGATCACTGATCCGGCCATCCGCCGGAGGTTCGAACGCTTCATGGCGGGAGCGTGACCCCGGCTCGTACACGACGCGTACAAAGCGCCCCGGCGTGCGCAGACACTCCGAATGGATCTAGCCCGCGAGGTCGGACCGGCCATAGCATCCGGCTATGGGGGAACTCATCGGGCAGGTTGAGGCCACCTCGCTTACCATCCGCGTCCTCGGTCCGCTGGAGGTCACCGCTTCCGGGCGGGTGATCCCGCTCGGCGGGCCGAAGCCCCGGCTGCTGCTGGCCGCGCTGGCGCTGCAGCCGAACGTCGTCGTGTCCGCCGACGTGCTGGTCGAGGTGCTGTGGCCCGAATCGGCGCCGCGCTCGGCCGCGGCGAACATCCGCACGTACGTCCATTCGCTGCGAAGACGCTTCGCCGAGATCGACCCCGGCCTCGGCGACCGGATCAGCAGCCGGGCCTCCGGCTACCTGCTGACCGCGGCGCCGGAAGAACTGGACCACCTCGCGTTCACGGCCTTGGCCGGTGAGGCGCGCGAAGCGTTCGATCGAGGCGACGCCGAAAGCGCTCTCAAGCTGCTCGATCGCGCCGAAGCGCTGTGGCGCGGCGAAGTCCTCGAAGGACTCCCGCACGACCACAGCTGGGGCGCGAGCGTCGCCCGGCTCGCCGAACTCCGCCTGTCGGTGCAGGAACAGCGCCTGCGGGCGCGGATCGACCTCGGCCGCGGCGGCGAGGCCGTCGCCGAACTCCGCGGCCTGGTCACCGAACACCCGCTGCGCGAAGAGCTGTGGGCACAGCTGATCGTCGCGTTGCGCGCCGCCGGCCGGACCGCGGACGCCGTCGAGGCGTACGAATCGGCCGAGCGGGTGCTGCGCGAGGAGCTCGGCGCCGAACCGGGCGCCCGGCTGCGGGAGCTGCGCGCGACGCTCGTGACCGAAAGCGTGCCCGCCGGGCGGCCGGCGGAGTTCGTCCCGGTCTGCCAGCTGCCGCTCGACCTGCCGGACTTCACCGGCCGCGACGACGTCATCCGCGAGGTCGTCGGGCTGATGCGCGAGCGCGCGGATTCGGGCACGCCCGCGGTGGTCGTGCTCTCCGGCGCCCCCGGCGTCGGGAAGTCGGCGGTCGCGATCCGGGTCGCGCACGCCGTGCGCGACGGCTTCCCCGACGGCCAGCTGCACGTCGACCTGGCCGGCACGTCGTCGTCGCCGCGGGCGCCGATGGGCGTGCTCGCGGAACTGCTGCGGGCACTGGGCATCCCGGACGCCGGCCTGCCGCGGGAACCGGCCGAACGCTCGGCGCTGCTGCGCTCGCGGCTGGCCGGGCGCCGGATGTGCATCGTGCTCGACGACGCCGGCAGCGCCGCCCAGGTCCGGCCGCTGCTGCCCGGGGCGGGCGCGTGCGCGGTGCTGGTGACCAGCCGGCTGCGGCTGCCCGGGCTCCCCGGGGCGACGCCGGTCGACGTCGATCTCCTGCCCGAAGCCGATGCCGCGCGGCTGCTGCAGGGCATCGTCGGCGCCGAACGGGTGGCCGCCGAACCGGAGAGCGCCGCGGCGATCCTGCGTCAGTGCGGGCACCTGCCGCTGGCGATCCGGGTGGCCGGCGCGAAGCTGACGAACCGGCCGGGCTGGACCCTGCGGCTGCTGGCCGACCGGCTGCGCGACGAGCGCCGGCGGCTCGACGAGCTGCGCGTCGGCGACCTCGCCGTCCGCGCGAGCGTGACCCTGTCCTACGACCTGCTGCCGATGTCGGCGGCCACGGCGTTCCGCGGGCTCGGGCTGCTCGGGCCGGTCCAGTTCCCGGCGTGGGCGGTCGCGGCCGTGCTGGGCCGCCGTGAGGCGGAGGACGTCCTCGACGTGCTGGTCGACGGCCACCTCGTCGAGCTCGTCGGGTCCGATTCGGCCGGGCAGCCGCGCTACCGGCTTCACGACCTCTTGCGCGTGTACGCGGTGGAACTGGCGGAGCAGAGTGACGCGGCGAAGACGCGTGCGGCGCTTCGGCGTGTCCTCGAGGGATACCTGGCGCTCGCGTTGGAAGCCGCGCGCCGGATGCCCCTGCACTTCTTCGGCATGTACTGCGACGAGGAGCTGCCGCGGCCGGCGGTGCCCGCGCACGTGCTGCCGGACGACCCCGCGGTGTGGTTCGCCGCCGAGCGGCACACGAGCGTCGCGGCGGTTTCACTGGCCGCCGAGCACGGCTTCGACGACCTGGCCTGGCAGCTGGCGTCGGCGTTGACGCCGTACTTCGACCTGCGCGGGCACCAGGACGACTGGCACAGCACGCACACGATCGCCCTGGCGGCGGCCCGCCGGACGGGTTCGCTGCGCGCCGAGGCGATCGTGCAGCGCAACCTCGGCCAGTACCTGCTCTACCAGGACGAATACGCCGGTTCGCGGGTGGCGTTCGCCGAGTCGAAGGCGCTGTTCGAGCGGGTCGGCGACGCGCAGGGCGTGGCGATCGCGCTGACCGGCCTGGCCACGATCCTGCGCATCAACGGTGAGGACGGCCTCGCGCTCGACCACTGTCACGAGGCGCTGAAGCTGTTCGCGGAGGAAGGCGACCCGAACGGCGAAGCGGTGGCTCGTCTCGGCGCGGGGGCGGTCTGGATGTCGCGCGGCTGCTACGCGGCGGCGAAGCGCTGGTTCACCGACGCGCTGGAGCTGTCGGCGGCGATCGGCGACCGCCACCGCGAGGCGCACGCGTACAAGCGGCTGGGGTTGCTGTTCCAGCACCAGGGCAACCTGGCCGCGGCCCGCGAGCACGTCGACCAGGCGATCGCGATCTTCACCGAGCTGGGCGACGACCACTGCGTCGGGTACGCGAACCAGAACCTCGGCGAGCTGTGCCTGCACAGCGGGGACTTCGCGCACGCTCAGCTGCTGTTGGTGAACTCGCTTTCGGTGCACCGCCGGAACGGTGACCGGCGGTCGGAAGCGGAGGTGTCGCAGCTGCTCGGTGAGCTGCACCGGGCGTTGTCGCAGCCGGAACGGTCCCGGGACTACTCGGAGCGCGCGCTGGCGATCTGGCGCGAGCTTTCGTCACGGCCGCCGGAGCCCGTGACCTCGGTGGAGGAGCCGCCGCACATCGTTTCGGCCTGATGCTTGTACGGATCATGTACGCCGCCCCGCCAGTCTTTCGCCACGTTCGAGTGAACGAGTGCGAGAGGAGAACCGGGGATGATCCGGATCAAGAAAGCCGGCCGCGTGACCGCGGCGGTTCTGGCCGCCGGGGCGGTGACGGCGCTGGCCGGAGCCCCCGCCGAGGCCGCCACCGACACCGGCGCGAACTGGACCGCCGATCTGTCCATTGTGGACACCGATGACGTCAACGTCGCCGCCGCCGGCGGAACGCTGACGTTGGCCGACGCCGCGTGGCACAGAACCACGCGGGTGGTGGCCGGCAGCGAAGGCAGCCTCATCACCGCCGAGCACGCGCTGGCCACGCCGGCCAAGCGCGTCAGCGCGGACCTGACCGCCGACGCGCCGAAGGGCACCAGCGTCGAGGTCGACGTCCGCGGCCGGACCGGCGCGGACGACTGGACCGAGTGGACGCCCGCGGGTACCACGTTCAAGACGACGGTCAGTTCCGTGCAGGTGCGCGTCAGCCTGCACAGCACCACCGACGGCGTCCGCCCGTCGGTCCGCGGCGTCGCGCTCAGCGCGGACAGCGCTCCGCAGGTCAACGCGCTGGCCGCGACGACGCCGCTGACCTACAAGGTCTACGGCACCCGCGAAGGGCTCGTCGGCGGCACCACCGCCAACGGCCACAAGATCGTCAGCCACGACCACTTCGTCTCGTTCCCGTCGGGCAAGTCCGTGTCCCCCAAGGGCACCGGCAACTACACCGCGAAGGTGTGCCGCACCGACGGCAGCAAGTGCGAGTACGCGCCGGTGTGGGAGATCGGCCCGTGGAACGAGCGCGACGACTACTGGAACCCGGCGTCGGTCCGGTCGGAGTTCAAGGACCTGCCGCAGGGCACGCCCGAAGCGCAGGCCGCGTACCTGCAGGGCTACAACGGCAAGAAGGACGACTCCGGCCGCACGGTCCAGAACCCGGCGGGCATCGACCTCGCCGACGGCGTGTTCTGGGACGGCCTCGGCATGTCGGACAACGGCTACGTGAACGTCACGTACCTGTGGACCGGCACCGGCCCGACGGGCACGGTGAAGACCGCGGGCGACCCGATGAACGTCCGGGCGAGCGCGAGCACCTCGGCCGCGATCAAGGGCATCGCGGCGAACTACGCCAAGGTGAACATCGAGTGCTACGTCCTGGGCGACAGCGTCACCGGCACGTTCGGCACCAGCACGATCTGGGACCGGATCGGCCCGGGCAACTACGTGTCGGACACGTACCTGCAGACGGGTTCCGACCAACCGGTCGCGCCCCTGTGCTGACCAGCGGCTCGAGTGAGCCCCGAGGTTCGCGTGGTTGACTGCCCTCACCCCCGCGAAAAAAGCGAAGGCCCGGCGTCCCCCGCCGGGCCTTCGCCCTTTCCCGCGCCCGACCTGGATCCACCGACAGGCGTGGGCTGAAGGGCCCCTTCAGTTCGCCGTCCCCCGACAGGTGACTCACCCGGCCCGGTACTCCAGACCTCCGCTGGGGCCCAGGGTCGTGAGTGTTCAGTCGGGTTCTAACCCGACTGAACACTCACGACCAGCCGCG